>NZ_VSZV01000353.1:40169-125282 GCF_008919455.1 Rhizobium sp. PEPV16 | reverse complement strand
ACATAGATGTCGTTGCCCGCTCCGCCGTTCAGCGTGTCATTGCCGGTGCCGCCGTCCAGCAGATCGTTGCCGGCGCCGCCGGTGATCCTGTTGGCGAGCGCATTGCCGGTGCCGGCGAAGCTGACCGATCCCGTGTAGGTGAGGTTCTCGACATTGGTCAGTGCAGCGATCGAGTAGGTCGCAAGCGACGTGCGGATTTCGTCTGTGCCGGCACTGGCCAACTCGGTGACGACGTCGCTCGCACTGTCGACCACATAGATGTCGTTGCCCGCTCCGCCGATCAGCGTGTCAGCACCTGCCCCGCCATTCAGGGTGTCGTTGCCGACACCACCAGTGATCGTGTTGGCGAGGCTATTGCCTGTCCCGACAAAGGCTGCCGTTCCTGCATAGGTGAGGTGCTCGACATTGACGCCAAGCGTATAGCTTGCCAGTATCGTGCGAACCGTGTCGGTTCCCGCGGCGGCGTTCTCGGCAACGCTGTCGCCGGCATTGTCAACGAAATAGGTGTCGTCGCCCGTTCCGCCGATCAAGGTATCGGCACCGGCCCCACCATCCAACACATCATTGCCGGCGCCGCCGGTGATTGTGTTGGCCAGCGCATTGCCGGTGCCGGTGAAGCTGGAGGATCCCGTGTAAATCAGATTCTCGACATTGTTGCTGAGAATATAACTTGAAAGCGCCGTCCGTACGGTGTCCGTCCCCTTGTTCGCACTCTCGACCACAAAATCGACGCCAGCGTCGACCACATAGATGTCGTTGCCGGCACCGCCGATCAGCGTGTCGTTGCCGGCGCCGCCATCCAGCGTGTCGTTGCCGGCGCCGCCGGTGATCGTGTTGGCGAGGCCGCTTCCAGTTCCGGTAAAAGCGCCAGTGCCGGTGAAGGTCAGGTTTTCAACATTGGCATTGATGGTCAAGGCATAGGAAGAAAGCACCGTCCTGATCAGATCGGTCCCTTCATTCAGCCCTTCGGTGACCACGTCGACCAGATCATCGACAATATAGGTGTCGTTGCCCGTTCCGCCGATCAGTGTGTCATTGCCGGAACCGCCGGAAAGCGAATCATTTCCGGCATTGCCCCAGAGCGTATTGTCCGCCTCATTGCCTACAATCGAATCGTTGCCGGAGCCGGCCTGAACGTTCTCAATCAACGATGCAACATTGCCGTGATAAAGAAGGGCGTTGAAAATGTTGCCGCGGGCATAGCCATTATTTGGGCCTCCTCCCAGGTCGGCCAGCTGGCCCTGGGAAAAAACAGAGTGCCCCCCTGCTCGTAAATCGATTTTAAGGCCGGTCGTATAGGCACTCAAATCATAGGTGTCGGTACCACCGCCGTCCCAGATTGTTGCGAAGATCCTGTTGGCAGCGGGCGTGATGGCCGCAACGCCGTTGACGTAGGTGATGCCCTGGTTCGGGTTCCACTTGTAGACGGTATTGTCACTGTTCGTCGTATAGTCCGCACCATACATTTCCTGCAGGGCGGCGATGTCGAGCATCATGAAGCTTTGTGGCGCGCCATCATGCTCATACTTGTACCCACTTAAACTGTCTCCGACATATGTGTGGTAGGTCATGATCGTATATTCGAGCGAGTCGTAGGCGCTCGGAACGACTATCCCCCCTTCGTGAGCATGTTTCAGTCCGAGAGCGTGACCCAGCTCGTGCGCCAAGGCATGGCCTGCATAGTTGCCGAACCTCGGAAAGCGAAGATCATCTTCGGTGCCAGCATATCCCGTCCCGAACCAGACATCACCACCCGGCCCGCCGCTAGCTGGTAAATAGGCCCATGCCGTGTCAGGCAAAGACGATTGAGCGAACCGCACCGTTGCGGTGTTCGCGTTTCCGGCCTCAAAGTTGGCGCCCGTGAACCCCTCGACGGAGAAGCCGTCATTTGCCGCACTCCCGTAGGATTGCTCCATAAAGTACAAGGCGAGAGACTGCTGCTGGGACGAAATTGAAGAGAAAGAATGGTATTTTTCGTCACCATAGGCATACGATGACGAGCTCGTGGGAAATGCATAGGTTATCGATCCGCTCCAGGCAAAGTCGCCCAAGAGCCCGTCTACCTTCTGATCCCCAGTCGAGCTGACGTACGTCGGCCAAGTATTTAGGTCCGTCATAAAATCCCCGTTTGCGCATCCCATTCGGCCGCGCCTAATGCCAGTTTCCCTCTGCCCCAATTCGGGGGGAAATTCAACTAAAAGCTTTATTTCTCTTCAGGAAAGTTTTTTTGACCTAGTAATTAACGCTCCTGAAGCGCTTTCTCCGCAACCTCTGTCGAAGGCCAGAAGACATATTCCAGGATCCTGGTGCTCGCCCGTCCGAACCTCCGCAATTGCTGCCACGACGGCACTTAAATTGACGTTACCGTCATCTGCTGAAATTTAATAAGTCTCAGGCTCGGTGATGTCGGGAAAGCGAGAGGTCCACATTGTTTCAGCGCCGCTGAACGTTGTCTTCGCCTGTCGTGCCGCGGGGTCGCCCTCATGGCGTGCCGCGGGTTCGAGGATCGCATCTGCCGCAATCTTGGTGACGTGAGCTGTGATTGATCGTTCCGTGGCGAGTGAAGGGAAAGGCTTCGAGCTTGACGACAGCGTCCCTTCCGACCGTGGTGAAGCCGATGTTCTTGTTCAAAGCGTCAATTTCGAGCTCAACCGTGCTCCCCAAAAAAACCCGGCGAAGCTGAAGTCCTGCTGAGCTGGTCAGCTTGAAAGCCTGCTCCGGGCGTTCTCCGCCAATTCCTGCACCCGGTCTACGGGGATGCGGCCGATCAGCATGAAGGCGTGCGTCGCGTTCGACCAGTAGACGACGTTCATATCCTTGCGGATTTCGAGGTCCGGCGCCTTCGGCCCCGCGGCAGACTTGACGATGCAGAGCGCCATGGGCCCGGTCTCGGGGTCGAGATAGGCGATCTGGGCGAGTGGTTTGCCGTCATATTGCAGCAGCAGGGCGCGTTTGAAATCGACCCCCGGGAGCGAGACTGCTTCGGGGGAGAGCGACAGGCCGAGCTTTTCGTCGAGCGGTCCGAGCTGGGCGGCCTGATCCTCCCTGCCGGGGGCGGGGCCGGCGAACGTTTCGGCGGTATAGAGCGAGATATAGTCGGCGACCACGGCGCGCCATTCGCTGTTTTCGTCCTTTGCCGAAAAGCGTGCTCCGATGCCGATGACAGCGCGGTCGATCGCGATGCCGGCGACGAGCGAGGCGGCGAGCGCGCCGAGGAAGCGGCGGCGACTGGCGAATAGGGGTGCGGAGGCGGATTTTGCACTTTGCTGGACGGGGATGGCGGCGAGCATCGCCTGCAGCTTCTCGCGCGGCGCTTCGGATAGCAGCGGGGCGAAGGCTTGCTCGAATGGCAGGTTGGCGCGCGCCAGGAATTCCAACCGCTCGGCGGTACTCTCGTCTTCGTTCACAATGGCTTCAATGCGCGCAGCCTCTTCGGCCGTCAGTTCACCGTCGATGAAGGCGGTCAGGTCCTCGTCGGAGGGAATGGTCTGTTTCGTCGTCATTGCCGTCCCCCTTCCGGTCCGGCATCGGAGAGCTTGGTGCGGGCAGCCGCCAGCCGGCTCATCACGGTTCCGATCGGGATATCCAATATGCCTGCAACCTCGCGATAGGAAAGTCCTTCCACATAGGCGAGAAAAACCACCGTCCTCTGCGCCTCGGGCAGCGCGTTCACCTGTTTCAGCACCTGACCCGCCATCACATGGGTTTCGGTGTCGTGCGCGCCGTCGAAGGTCAGCGTCTCCCCGGCATCGACGAAACCCTGGCCCTGGCGCACCCGGCGGGAGCGGATCTCGTTCAGCCAGATCGAGTGCAGGATCGAAAACAGCCAGCGGTCGAGCCGGGTGCCGGGGATGAACTGATCGGCGCGCTCCAGCGCGCGAAGGCAGGTCGCTTGCACCAGGTCGTCGGCGACATCGCGCTGATGCGAGAGAACGAGACCATAACGCCAGAGCCTTGCCAGATTTTCCGTCAGGCCGCTCCTGATATCCGCTTCGCTCGCGATGGCCGCCTCCGCCAATCCTGCATTTTTCGAAACCGCCGGATGAACCGGCGATTCCATTCTGGCCCGACTATAGGCAGGAAAATGCGTGCGCGCGACCGACATTCTGACATCCCTTTCGTGCTTCCATTTTCCCGCTGTGGCCTGCTGATCAGATCTTCGAGGGATCGAGGATTGCAGCGTTCAGATCCTGATATTCCTCGCAAGCCGTGCCGCAGATCGCCTTGATTGACTTCAGCTGGTCCTTGGCGAGATCGAGCTGACCCTTGATGACATAGGCTTCGCCGAGATATTCGCGGACCTTGGCATATTGCGGGTCCATCTTCACCGACTGCAGATAATAGGAGATGCCTTCGTCGGTGCGGCCGAGCTTGCGCGTGGCATAACCGCGATAATTGAGCACTTCGGCGGTGTGCTGATCCTTGACCGTGTCGAGCACCGCAAGCGCCTCCTCATAACGACCGGCCTTGGCCAGCGAATAGGCATAGTCGGCGCGGTTCTCGTCGGAGACGTTGGCGCTCTGCTGCTTGACGCATTTCTTGGTCTTCTGGTCGTAGATCTCGCCCTTCTTGCAGACCGGCGTCGTGCTGCTGTCATCACCGACCGCAAAAACCGGGCCGGAGACAACAGAAGCGGCAAGGCAGCCGCCGAGAATGATGGAAGCGATGCGGGCTGTCATGATCGTCATGGGGGAACTCCTCGAAAGTGACGTTGCGACGAAAGAACACCGCTGCATCCAGCTTTATTCGGCTGCCGCTTGCATTTCTTTCTTCACCCTTTCGTGAAACTTCAGAGCTGAATAATTTGGGCGTCCGCGTGTTTTCCTCCGTTCCGCCGGAGGGACAAGGAGAATTCTGTGACCGACACCGTCAAACTCGTCAGCCTCGCCGTTGCCACACCCGAACATGTCATTTTCCAAAAACAGGCGGTTGAAGCCTCGGCCCGGCTGTTTGCCGACCGTTTCGAGGATTTCCGCCATCTTGCCCGCGTTTTCGACAGCGCCGGCATCGAAAAACGCCATGCGGCGCGCCCGCTTGCCTGGTTCGACGAGCCGCATGGCTGGCACGACCGGATGCAGGCCTTTGCAGAGGTGGCGGGCGGGCTTTTCGTCGAGGCTGCCAGCTCGGCCCTTCGCCAGGCAGGGCTTGAGGCCGGCGATGTCGATTGTGTCGTGACGGTCTCCTCCACCGGCTTTACGACACCGAGCCTTGATGCGCAGCTAGCTGGCCGGATGGGTTTCAGACCCGACATCGAACGCGTGCCGGTCTTCGGGCTCGGCTGTGCGGCCGGCGTGTCGGGTTTTGCGATCGCCGCGCGACTGGCGCGGAGCCGGCCGGGCGCTGTTGTGCTTTTCGTCTCGATCGAGCTTTGCACGCTGGCCTTCCGGCTGGACGAGCTGACGCGGCCGAACATCATCGCAACAGCGCTTTTCGGCGACGGCGCGGCTGCCTGCGTGCTGCGATCAGGCGAAGACGGGCTGGCGGAGGTGGAATCGACCGGCGAGCATCTCTTCCCCGACACGCTCGATATCATGGGCTGGAAGATTGACGACGGCGGCTTCGGCATCGTGCTGGCGCAATCGCTGCCGCCCTTTGCCGAAAAGGAACTCGGCCCGGCGGTAAAGGCCATTCTGGCGCGAAACGGGCTGAGGGTGGAGGATATCGACCGCTTCATCTGCCATCCCGGCGGCACGAAGGTGCTGGCCGCGATGGAGAGCGCGCTTTCGATGGCGCCGGGCACGCTCGATCACGAACGCGCCGTGCTTGCCGAATACGGCAACATGTCCTCGCCGACCATCCTGTTCGTGCTGGAGCGGGCGGTCCGCGCCGGGTTGCCGGCGCGCGCCGCGATGATCGCCATGGGGCCGGGCTTTTCAGCCAGCTGCGTGACGCTCAGGAGGGTCGAGTGATGTGGCCGTCGATCGCGCTTCTGGCCTTCGTGACGCTGCAGCGGCTGGGAGAACTGGTGCTCGCCCGGCGCAATACGGCGGCGCTTCTTGCCAGAGGCGCCAGAGAGGTCGCACCCGAGCATTATCCCGTCATGGTGGCGCTGCATGCCGGCTGGATTATCGGCCTCTGGCTCACTGCACCAGGCAGGCCGGTCGCGCTCTTCTGGTTTCTGGTGTTCATGGGGCTGCAGGCGTTGCGGCTCTGGGTGCTGGCGACGCTGAAAGGACGCTGGACGACGCGTATCATCATCCTGCCCGGCGCGCCGCTCGTCAGATCCGGGCCCTATCGCTTCCTCCGCCATCCGAACTATGCGATCGTCGTCGGCGAGATCGCCGCCCTTCCCCTCGCCTTCGGCCTGCCGTTTTACGCAGTCGCCTTTTCACTTCTCAACGCGTTTATCCTCTATGTCCGCGTCAAGGCTGAAAATGCCGCACTGAAAAGCACAATGATTTTGAAATGAAGGCGATTTTTCGTTTGCGCCGCCTTATCGGCAGGGGCATTTTCACCCCGATAAACAAAGCGGAATGCAAGCGGAAATGACGAAAAACGCAATCGTGCTCGGCGCCGGCATCGTCGGGGTTTCCACGGCCATCCATCTTCAGCGGCGCGGCCGGCAGGTGACGCTGATCGACCGCAAAGATCCGGGTAACGAAACCTCCTTCGGCAATGCCGGCCTGATCCAGCGCGAAGGTGTAGCACCCTACGGTTTTCCCCAGCAGCTCGGGCTTTTGCTGCGTTATGCTTTGAATAACCGCATCGACGCGCATTATCACCTGCGCACGCTGCCGAGCCAGATCGCCTTTCTCGCCCGGTACTGGTGGAACTCCGATGCGCGGCGCCACGCGATCATCACCCGGGCCTATGCGCCGCTGATCGAAAATTCGATTGTCGAACACAAGGATCTGATCGAAGCGTCGCAGGCGCAAGCGCTGATCCGCAAGGACGGCTGGATGAAGATTTTCCGCACTGAAGCCAAGCGCGACGGGGCCTTTGCAGAGGCAGCACTTTGGCAGAATGAATTCGGCGTGGAGTTTGACAGCCTGACTCCGGCCGATATCGCCCGCATGGAACCTCATCTTACCGGCGATTTCGCCGGCGGCATCCGCTGGCGCGATCCCTGGTCGGTGCTCGATCCGCATGCGCTGACATCGGCCTATCGCCGCTATTTCGAGAGCCTTGGCGGCCGGTTCGTCACAGGTGATGCCGCCTCGCTCGGTCCGTTCGGCTCCGGCTGGAAGATCCTGACGAGGGAAGGTCCGCTCGAAGCCGAGGATGCGGTGATGGCGCTCGGCCCCTGGGCGGCCGTTGCGACGCGCCGGCTCGGCTATTCCTTTCCGCTCGGCGTCAAGCGCGGCTATCACATGCATTATGCCGCCGAGGGCAATGCCGTGCTCAACAACTGGACGCTCGATGCCGAGCGCGGCTATCTCCTTGCGCCGATGAACCGCGGCATCCGCCTGACGACAGGGGCGGAGTTTGCAACGCTCGACGCTCCGAAGACGCCGGTCCAGCTCGACCGCGCCGAGGCCGTGGCGCGCACCATCTTCCCGCTCGGAGGCAGGCTCGATCCCGAACCCTGGATGGGCGCGCGCCCCTGCACCCCGGACATGATGCCTGTTATCGGCAAGGCGCCGCGCCATCAGGGCCTGTGGTTTGCCTTCGGCCATGCCCATCACGGGCTGACACTCGGACCGGTGACCGGCCGCGTGCTTGCCGAACTCATCACCGGCGAGACGCCGTTCATCGATATCGCGGCCTATTCGCCGCAGCGTTTCAACCCGTGATGCCGAGAGAAGCGAGACCTTTGAGAGCGGTCGCAGCGATGCCTTCCACGGTATCGTCGATATCGACGGTGACGACGCCCGGCTCGCCTGTGGGCACCTCAAGTGTGGCCAGCTGGCTGTCGAGCAACGAGACCGGCATGAAATGTCCCTTGCGCTCGGCCATACGCTTCATCAGCAGCGCCCTGGAACCTTCGAGATAGACGAAGAACAGATTGCCACCGGCAGCAGCCCGCAGCCTGTCGCGATAGAGGCGCTTCAGCGCCGAGCAGGAAACGATGATGCCCTCGCTCTTCTCCAGCGAGGCCTTGATGTCTTCGCCGATGCGGTCGAGCCAGGGCATTCGGTCCTCATCGGTCAGCGGGATGCCCTTCGACATCTTCTCGACATTGGCGGCGGGATGAAGCGCATCGCCTTCTATGAAAGCCAGGTGCAGCGCTTCGGCAAGCTTCTCGCCGACGGAGGATTTACCGCAGCCGCTGACCCCCATGACGATGATCGCATGGGCTTTGTTCGTCCGCTCATCCGGCATGCTTCCTCCTCAAGCTTGGCTTCCCGCTCAGTCGAGCGGGAAATGACAGGCATATTGTTGTGCGCCTTCTCCCCTTAATTCGGGAGAAACCTGGCGACAATAGTCCTGCGCCTTCCAGCAGCGCGGGTTGAAGTGGCAGCCCGACGGCGGCTTCAAGGGCGACGGCAGTTCGCCCTGCAGGCGGATGCGGGTCTTCTCGCGCTCGGGATCGGCGATCGGGGTCGCCGACAACAAGGCGGCCGTATAGGGATGGCGCGGCCGGGCGAAGACTTCAGCGGCAGGGCCGGTTTCAATCGGGCGGCCGAGATACATGACCATCACCTCGTCGGCGATGTGATGGACGACCGAGAGACCGTGCGAGATGAAGAGATAGGCAAGGCCCATTTCCTTCTGCAGGTCCATCAGCAAGTTCAGCACCTGCGCCTGGATCGACAGATCAAGGGCCGAAACCGGCTCGTCGAGCACCAGCACTTTCGGCCGCAGCATCAGGGCGCGGGCAATGGCGATGCGCTGGCGCTGGCCGCCGGAGAACATATGGGGATAGCGGCCGTGATGCTCCGGGCGCAGGCCGACACGGGCCATCATCTCCTCCACCTTGCGACGGCGGGCGGCGGCATCGAGATCGGTATTGATCTTCAGCGGCTCTTCCAAAATTGCACCGACCTTCTGGCGCGGGTTGAGCGAGCCGTAGGGGTTCTGGAAGACGATCTGCACCTGGCTGCGCAAGCTGCGGTCGCCGACACGCGCCGGCTTGCCGTCAATCAGCAATTCGCCGGCCGTCGGATCCTCGATCATCGTGACCAGACGGGCGAGCGTCGACTTGCCACAGCCGGATTCGCCGACGACGGCGAGCGTCTTGCCCGAATGCAGGCTGAAGCTGACGCCGTTCAGCGCCTTGACGGTGGCGTCGGCTTTGAAGAGACCGCGGTTGACCGTGTAGAAACGGGCGAGATCCCTGCCCTCGAGAACAGCGCCCGTCATACCAGGTCTCCTGCAGTTTCAACGGCGATGACACCGGGATGCCCGAGCGGCTTACCCTCCTTCAATGGATAATTGCACAAAGCCTGGCCGAGCTCCGGGCCCTGGCGCACGACGCCACGATCGCATTCGACCGTGGCATAACCGCAGCGCGGCGCGAAGAGACAGCCCGTCGGGCGGCCGTGCTGGCCGGGAACGACGCCGGCGATCGAGGGCAGACGCTGGCCGACTTTGGCGCGTTCCGGCAGGGCGGCGAGCAGAGCTGCCGTATAGGGATGATGCGGATCGCGGAACAGTGCCCTTACCGGCTGTTCCTCGACCTTCTGGCCGGCATATTGCACTTGAACGCGCTCGGCGGTTTCGGCAACGACTCCCATGTCGTGGGTGATCAGCACCAGCGCCATGCCCTGCTCCTTCTGCAGGCGAACGAGCAGATCGAGGATCTGTGCCTGGATCGTCACGTCGAGCGCGGTCGTCGGCTCGTCGGCGATCAGGAGCTTCGGATTGCAGGCGAGCGCCATGGCGATCATGACGCGCTGGCTCATGCCACCGGACATCTGATGCGGAAAGTTCGACAGACGGTCTTCCGGAGCCGGAATGCCGACGAGGTTCAAGAGCTCGATAGAGCGTTGGCGGCGCTCCTTGCGGTTGAGGCCCATATGAAAGCGCAGCGTCTCGCCGAGCTGGAAACCGACCGTGAAGCACGGATTGAGGCTCGACATCGGCTCCTGAAAGATCATCGCCATATCCTTGCCGATGATCCTGCGGCGCTGGCGGGCGGAGATACCGCGCAGATCCTTGCCGTCGAACTGCATCCGGTCGGCGGTGATCTTCGCCGTCCAGGGCAAAAGCCCCATCAGGGCCAGCATGGCCACGGATTTACCCGAGCCGGATTCGCCGACGACCGACAGGATCTCGCCCTTGTCGCAGGCAAGCGACACGCCGTCGACGGCGCGGAAGAGACCGGAAGAAGTCTGGAATTCGACCGTCAGATTTTCAATCTCGAGGAGTGACATCACGACCTCTTCAGTTTGGGATCGAGCGCGTCGCGCAGGCCGTCACCCATCAGGTTGATGGCGAGAACGGTGATGAGGATGGCAAGACCCGGGAATGTCACCACCCACCAGGCGCGCGAGATGAACTCACGGGATTCGGCCAGCATCGTTCCCCATTCGGGCGTCGGCGGCTGGGCGCCCATGCCGAGAAAACCGAGGGCGGCGGCATCGAGAATCGCCGCCGAAAAGGCGAGCGTCGCCTGAACGATCAGTGGCCCAAGACAGTTTGGCAGGATCGTCTTGAACATCAACCGGAAGGTGCCGGCACCGGCGACACGCGAGGCGATCACATATTCCTTCTCACGCTCCGAAATGACTGAGGCCCGCGTCAGCCGGACGAAATGCGGCTGGTTGACCAGCGAAATCGCGATCATCGCGTTGGTGAGGCCAGGCCCGAGCACGGCCACCAGCACGAGAGCCAACAGCAGCGACGGGAAGGCCAGGATGATGTCCATCAGGCGCATGATTGCCGTATCGATCTTACCGCGGAAAAATCCGGCAACGAGCCCGATCAGGACTCCCGAAATGACCGAAAGCGTGACGACGACGACGCCGATGAAGAGCGAGAACCGCGCGCCGTAAATCAGGCGCGAGAGGATGTCGCGGCCGACGGCATCCGTTCCGAGCGGGTAAGAGGCGCTACCTGCCTCCATCCAGAACGGTACGGCGAGCAGCACCTGGCGGTTCTGCTCGTTCGGCGCATGCGGCGCAAAGAGCGGCGCAAGGACTGCAACGACCAGGATGATGCTGAACACCACGAGGCCGATGACGGCGCCCTTGTTGCGGGAGAAATAATGCCAGAACTCCGCAAGAGCGGATGGCTGGCCGGTTTTGACGGTGACCGTGCTCATGGACCGCTCCTAATGACGAATGCGCGGATTGATGAAGCCATAGAGAACATCAACAATCAGATTGACCAGCATGATGACGCCCGCGATCAGCAGAAGGCCGCCCTGGACGACGGCGTAATCGCGCTTGAAGACCGAATCGACCATCCATTTGCCGATACCTGGCCAGGAGAAGATCGTCTCGGTGAGGATGGCGCCGGCAAGAAGAACGCCGATCTGCAGACCGATCGTGGTGATGACAGGGATCATCGCATTGCGCAGCGCATGCACGCCGACGACGCGCAGCGGCTTCAAGCCTTTGGAGCGTGCGGTGCGGACATAGTCCTCGCCCAACACTTCGAGCATCGCCGAACGCGTCTGGCGTGCGATGACGGCGAGCGGGATGGTTGCCAACACGATGGTCGGCAGAATGAGGTAGCTGACGGCCGAGGCGAAGGCTCCCTTCTGGCCCGACAGCAAGCTGTCGACGAGCATGAATCCGGTGACCGGCTTGAAGAAATACATCAGCGAGATGCGGCCGGAAACCGGCGTCCAGCCGAGATAGCCGGAGAAGAAGATGATGAGCAGCAGACCCCACCAGAAAATCGGCATGGAATAACCGATGAGGGCAACTCCCATCACGCTCTGATCGAACCACGTGCCTCGCTTGACGGCCGCAAAGACGCCGGCGGGCACGCCAAGACAGACGGCGATAATGATGGCACAGAGCGAAAGCTCCAGTGTTGCCGGGAACAATGTGAAGAACTCGCCGAGAACGGGCCGCTTGGTGACGATCGAGGTGCCGAGATCGCCTTGCAGCACTTTTCCGAGATAATCGAAATACTGCACATATATGGGCCGGTCGAAACCGAGATCGTGCATGATCTGGGCGTGACGTTCCGGCGCCATCACACGTTCACCCGACAAAAGCATGACGGGGTCGCCGGGGATCATGCGGATGAACGAGAAGGCTATCAGCGAAACGCCAAGGAATGTCGGGATCAGCACCGCGAGGCGGCCGATGAAAAAACGCAACATAGCAGGTTTTCCAATAGTTTCCGGCGGTCAGGGGAACCTGACCGCCGGCCGCACCCGGCGTTGACCGGGCAGTTTACAGATTTTTTATTATTCGGAAATGTCCACACCGTCGAAGCGGTGAATTCCGAGCGGGTCCATGAAGAAGCCCGAGACCTTCTTGCTCATCGGAACGAAGACCAATGAGTGGTTAATCGTATTCCAGGGAGCTTCCTTCTTGAAGATCAGCTGAGCCTGCTCATAGGCCTTCGTGCGCTCGGCGACGTCGGCCGTCAGCTTGGCCTTCGTCATCAGATCGTCGAATTCCTTGTTGCACCACTGAGCGCGGTTGTTGCCGCCGACAGCATCGCAGCCAAGCAACGTATCCATGAAGTTGTCAGGGTCGCCGTTGTCGCCGGTCCAGCCAAGGATGACGGCACCGTCGCGATTCTTGTCGGACGAGAGCTTCAGATATTCGGCCCATTCATGGGTGACGATTTCCGCATCGACGCCGACCTTGGCCAAGTCGGCCTGCATCAATTCTGCGGCGCGGCGCGCGTTCAACATGTACGGACGCGAAACCGGCATCGCCCAGATCTTCATCTTCAGATCCTTGACGCCGGCATCTGCCAGCATCTTCTTCGACGCATCGGGATCGTACTTGTCGTCTACGACGGCATCGTTATAGGACCACATCGTCGGCGGGATCGGGTTCTTGGCAACGGCCGCAGCACCCTGGAAGACGGCGTCGACGATCGCCTGCTTGTTGATCGCCATGTTCAGCGCCTTGCGGACTTCGGCCTTGTCGAAGGGAGCAATCAAGGTGTTGTAAGCGAGATACGAAACGTTCAGGCCGGCCTGCTCGAGCACGGTCAGGTTCTCGTCCTTCTTGAGTTCGGCGACGTCGGCCGCATTCGGATAGGGAATGAGGTGGCATTCGCCGGCCTTCAGCTTCTGCGCGCGGACGGCAGCATCAGAGGTGATCGCGAAAACCAGATCGTCGATCTTTTCCTTGCCCTTGAAATAGGTTTCGTTCGCCTTGTAGCGGATAACGGCATCCGGCTGGTAGGCGACGAAGGTGAACGGGCCGGTGCCGAGCGGCTGCTGGTTGAGCTGCGCCATCTTGCCGTCGGCGGCAAGCTTGTCGGCATATTCCTTGGAGACGATCGAGGCGAAGTCCATGGCCAGGTCGGCGAGGAACGGCGCTTCGGGATGATTGAGGACAAACTTGACGGTGAGGTCATCGACCTTCTCGATCGACTTGATCAGCTCAGGAAAGCCCATGCCGGCGGCGTATTCGTAAGAGCCGCCCTCGACATACTTGTTCCACGGATTGTCAGCCTTGAGCTGACGCTCGAACGAGAAGATGACGTCGTCGGCGTTGAGATCGCGCGTCGGCGTGAAGAAGTCGGTAGTCTGGAACTTGACGCCAGGATGAAGCTTGAAAGTGTATTCCGTGCCGTCGGCCGAAACGCTCCAGCTGTCAGCCAGGCCCGGCTCGATCTCGGTCCCGCCATGCTTGAATTCGACGAGGCGGCTATAGACTGTGCGCGACGACGCGTCGAAGGTCGTGCCTGCCGTATAGAGGCTGGGGTCGAAGCCTTCCGGCGAGCCCTCGGAGCAATAAACAAGGGTCTTGGACCAGGCCGACGTCGCCATGACGGAAATCAGGGCCGTCGCTGCCAGCAGGACAGAGATCTTTTTCATAATATTGTTTCCCGGTTGTTCTTTTTTGATGTTTGGAGACCGTAGATTGCCATCTCGGTCGACGCTCGATGGAACGATATTTATTTACTGAAAGCAACGGGCTACGCAGAAAATTTTTCCAGCTGGACAATTTTAGAAATTTTCCGTCAAAAATCAGCCTCATTCGGAAATATTCGCACAAAAAAGACCGAAATTTTGTCGCATTTGGTATAAAAGCGCGCCCATCGCGACACGCAGCCGGCATTTCCCCGTATTCCTGATGCCAAGGAGATGCCCGCAAAAACAAAAACCGCGGTTGCTGGGGGCAACCGCGGTTCAGAAGTGCGTCCTGGTCTTTTGATCAGGCGGCAGGGGCAACGATCGCGGGTTTGCGATAGGCCGGCTCGCCGGTGATTCCGAGAAGGAAATTGATCTGCGGACGCGCCTTGACGAGGTCGTCGATGGAGTATTCCGACAGCACGGCAAAGAAAGCGTTGAGCGCCTTGCGCAGCGCCGAATTCAAACCGCAGCTGTCGACCAGCGGGCATTCGACCTCACCGTCATCCTCGAAGCACTCGGCCATGGCGAAGTTGTCTTCCGTCACCCGAACGACGTCGAAAAGACTGATGTCGGCGGCCGGTTTGCCCAAGCGCACGCCGCCGTTGCGCCCGCGCACGGTTTCGACCAGACCCGCCTTGTTCAGCGGCTGGAGGATCTTGAAAAGAAAGAGCTCGGAAACGCCATAGGCCCTGGCGATTTCCGGAATCCGGCTCAAGTGCCCGTCGTTGGCAGCACAATACATCAACATGCGAACCGCATAGTTCGTCTGCTTCGTCAACCGCATGCCATTCTCCTGACTCGTCTGTTCAGACCTATATAGGCGGTTTGCTAGTTTTGAACAATTCCAAAATATGAAATTCGCATTCAGCTTATGAGGCCATTTGCCGCGACGTCAATCCCGCCTCAGGACCTCGACGTAATCGAGGATCGCCTGCTTGCGCTCGGGTGTGCCTGGATGGGTGGACAGCATGCTGGTGCGGGAATGATCGCCGAGCTTGGCTTCCAGCAGATCGAAAAACCTGGCGATCGCGACGGGATCCATACCGGCCTTGCGCATCAGTTCGACCGAGCGCCGGTCAGCTTCAGCCTCGGCGCTGCGGGAATAGGACAATGCGAGCAGACCGCCGCCTTGCGTCAGGATATCCTCGACGCCGGAGCCAATATCGCCGGCAATCAGCATGACGAGACCGGCGATGCCCGCGGCCCGATAGAGCTGCCTCAGGCTGTGCTTGTATTCGACATGGCCGATCTCGTGGGCGAGAACGCCTGTTATCATCTCGTCGTCGCCACCCGCCAATTCGATCAACTGGTCGGTGAGGACGATATTGCCGTCGGGAAGCGCGAAGGCATTGGGACCGATCAAACCGCCATTGCGAAAATTCAAGACATAGCGGTCGGCGCCGCCTTCGGCATTGGCGGCCACCTTTCGAAAGCGATCGGCGATTTCGGCCTGCCGGATCTCCGTTATGTGGCTTGGAGACAGGGCCGTCGTGTCAAGCGTGTTGAGAGCGCCATAGGACATCATCTCAGATACGACAGGCGGCGTCACGAAGATGGCGACTTCGACGAGCGCCGGCAACGCATAACGATAGATTCCGACAGCAAGCAGAACGACCGCGACCGCGAAGACGAAGATGCGGGGATGAAACTCCTCAAGCCGATGCACCCATCCGCTTTTGCCGCCAGCGCGAAGAAAGGCATCGATTGCGTCATTGTCGGCGCTCTCGAAGACCGAACCGTCGGTAAAGACCGCACGCCGGGGGATCGATCCGACGCGCGCCGTAAAGGAGACCTCTCCGATGGCGCCATCGGAAAGAGCCGCATCCTCCGTGGTGACGGCGATGAGGCGCCCGCCCCGCGACAGCAGGCGGGCGGGAACGGCGGCGCTCGAATGCGGCGGATACCATTCCCCCGTCGCGATGGTTTCTCCGTCAGAAACCAAAATCAAGCCCTTCCATGCTCATATATTCCGAACCGATGGCAGTGCCGCTGGCTTCAAACTGCGTAAAGACCTCGCCGATCTCGCCTTCGATGCGGATCGCTGTGTGCTCGGTGACATAACGCGCCAGCCGAACCGCCGCCCAGGGGCGCATCAGACCGAGGGTGAGCACCGTCACCACGACGTTCGATATGGCGATCCAGGCATAACGCGCACGGGAAAGATCGCTCCGCAAGACATGCTGGCCGTCGATCTGCGTCGACGACCAGACGATGTTGTGGACGGCCGCCCGATAGATGAGACCGGCAAGGCCGTAGATGATGATGAGGCCGAAGACGACCAGATACATTCCCGACACCACCATGAAGATAAGTGGATCACTCTCAACCGATCCGGCATCAGAAGCCTGTATCCCGACGACTATGATCGCAACCAAGGCAGAGAGCACGACCGCGCCCAGCACGACCATCACGGCCGGGATGACAAGCGCGCCGTAAAGCGCGCTAACTTTGGGATCCGTTTGGAACGGACGGTTGCCGTAGCGGAGATTGTTGAAGATGTAGCGGTTGAGCCAGCGGCTGGCGAAGGGGGCCAGCAGACCCAGCGACAGGACGGCGACGAGGCTTCCGAGCATGACGGAGACGAAGGCGCCGCCGGCGGAGCCGGTGAAATCAAATCGGACGTTGCGATAGCTGGTTACGCGGGCGTTGAAACGAAGGCCCCTCACGATCAGCCAGGGAAGTGCGATGAGGATGAGGACCGTGGTTACTAGCGAGAACAGCGGATGAATCACCGCCAGAATGTTGGCCACGATAACGAAGGCCACCACAATGAGGCGGCCGATAAAGATCTGCATGCCGGTGGCGTGATATTCGAAACTGCGGCCGAGCAAGACGGTGTTGCCGTAGAAATAACGGTTTCGCCGCACCTTCGCCCAGGCCGAATAGATGCCGAGCGTTATGATCGTCAGAAGAACGTTGACGATCCAGATGCCGAAATATTCCGATGCCGTGCCGGTGAACCTGGCACGCTCGAATGCGTTCGCCGCGGCGCCCGCGGACACTCGATTATCCATATTTTGCTTCCCCCAAAGCGTAACAAGCCCACCGGCTCATGACGGGAATCACGTGACCGGCAGCTCATCTGAAAGCAAATCTGGCAAAAATCAACAACTTAGAATCGAAAAATCCGGGAGCCGAAAGGCCCCCGGATTGCAGATTGAAGATTGGAAGCTTGTGAAGATTACTTCATCGTCGGCATGACGAATTCCGCGCCGCTCTTGATGCCGGAGGGCCAGCGGGCGGTGACGGTCTTGGTCTTCGTCCAGAACTTGATCGAATCCGTGCCATGCTGGTTGAGGTCGCCGAAGCTCGAGGCCTTCCAGCCGCCGAAGGAGTGGTAGGCAAGCGGAACCGGGATCGGAACGTTGATGCCGATCATGCCGATATTGATGCGCGAGGCGAAATCGCGGGCGGCATCGCCGTCACGGGTGTAGATGGCGACGCCGTTGCCATATTCGTGCTTCATCGGCAGAGACAGCGCCTCCTCATAGTTCTCGGCACGAACGACGGAGAGAACAGGCCCGAAGATCTCGGTCTTGTAGATATCCATGTCAGGCGTGACATGATCGAACAGGCAACCGCCGACGAAGTAGCCGTCTTCATAGCCCTGGAGTTTGAAATCGCGGCCGTCGACGACGAGCTTGGCGCCTTCCTCGATGCCGCGGTCGATCAACCCACGAACACGGGTATAGGCTTCCTTGGTAACGAGCGGGCCCATGTCGGCCTTGTCGTCGGTGTAGGGGCCGATGCGCAGGGATTCGATCTTGGGCGTCAGCTTCTCGACGAGGCGGTTGGCAGTCTCTTCGCCGACCGGAACGGCAACCGAGATCGCCATGCAGCGCTCGCCGGCCGAACCGTAGCCTGCGCCCATCAGCGCGTTGACGGCCTGATCCAGGTCCGCATCGGGCATGATGATCATGTGGTTCTTGGCGCCGCCGAAGCACTGGGCGCGTTTGCCGTTCATCGCCGCGGTGCCATAGACGTATCGAGCGATCGGCGTCGAGCCAACGAAGGAGACGGCACCGATATCGGGATCGGTAAGGATCGCGTCGACCGCACCCTTGTCACCATTGACGACGTTGAGGATGCCGGCGGGCAGACCGGCCTCGATCATCAGTTCGGCGAGGCGGATCGGCAGGGAGGGATCACGCTCGGAGGGCTTCAGGATAAAGGCGTTGCCGCAGGCGATTGCCGGCGCAAACATCCACATCGGGATCATGCCCGGGAAATTGAAAGGCGTAATGCCGGCGCCGATGCCGACCGGCTGGCGGATCGAATACATGTCGATCGCCGGCCCGGCGCCCTCGGTGAACTCGCCCTTGGCGAGATGGGGAATGCCGCAGACGAACTCGCAGACTTCGAGGCCGCGGATAACGTCGCCCTTGGCATCCTCGATCGTCTTGCCGTGCTCCTTGGAGAGGATTTCGGCAAGCTCGTCCATGTGCTTGTTCAGGAGTTCGACGAACTTGAAGAAAACCCGGGCGCGGCGCTGCGGATTGGTGGCAGCCCATCTCGGCTGCGCAGCCTTGGCATTTTCGACGGCGGCGCGCAATTCCTCGACGCTTGCGAGCGCGACCGTCGCCTGCACTTCGCCTGTTGCCGGATTGTAGACATTGCTGACGCGGCCGCTGGTGCCGGCAACCTGCTTGCCGCCGATGAAATGACCGATCTCACGCATGGGTGTTCCTCCTGTTTTTGGATGGCCGACAATCGCACTTCAATTTGCACAAATCAATGCGCTGATATAAGCAACCGTTGTGCGCAAATTATAGCCCTATCACTGCATCAGGCGCTGCCGCTGCTTTCAAACTTGGCACGGCACGCCAACAAGTCAAACGCCGACAAGTCAAACCCTGGGGGAGGTCAAACCGATGAGCCGGAAACCCGTCGTCAGAATGGCGGAGCTGGAGATCGATCCGGACACGCTTGAAACCTATCGCGCCTTGCTCACGGAAGAAATCGAAGCATCCGTCGCGCTGGAAGACGGCGTCCTTTCCCTGAGCGCTGTTTCCGTCAGGGACAACCCAAACCTGATCCGTATCCTTGAAGTCTACGCCGACCAGGAAGCATACGAGGCCCATCTGCGGACACCGCATTTCCTTAAGTACAAGAACCAGACGGCGCACATGGTGACATCGCTGACGCTTATCGAGGTCGATCCGATCGCAATGCGTGCCAAGCCATGAACTGGGATGATGTTCGTATTTTCCTCGCCGTCGCCCGCACCGGGCAGATCCTTGCCGCCTCGAAGCGGCTGGGGCTCAATCACGCCACGCTCTCGCGCCGACTGACTTCGCTGGAAGAGGCGCTGAAGACGCGGCTTTTCATCCGCCGCACGAATGGCTGCGAGCTGACGGCCGAAGGCGAAGTGTTCCTGGCATCCGCAGAGCGGATGGAAACGGAAATGCTCGCAGCACAGGCCAGCCTCGGCCACACAGATACGGCAATTGCCGGGACCGTGCGCGTCGGGGCGCCCGACGGCTTCGGTGTTTCCTTCCTTGCGCCGCGCATGGGCAGGTTGATTGAGCGCCATCCGGCACTGAAGATCCAGCTCGTGCCGGTTCCGCGCTCTTTCTCGCTCTCGCAGCGCGAGGCCGATATCGCCATCACGCTCCAGCGACCGGACCAAGGGCGGCTCGTTTCCTCGAAGCTGACGGATTACACGCTCGGCCTTTATGCCTCGCGAAATTATCTGGCGTCACAGGGAGCACCTGCCGATATCGACGCGCTCAAGGGCCATCGCCGCATCGGCTATGTCGAAGACCTGATCTTCACCGCGTCCCTGAATTTTTCCGGTGCAGTCATGCGCAGTTGGGATGCAGGCTTCGAGATTTCGACGGCGATCGGACAGACGGAGGCGGTGCGAACAGGCGCCGGCATCGGCATCCTGCATGATTATATCGCCAGGCAATATCCGGAACTCCAGCGCATTCTGCCGGAGGTTTCGATCCGGCGCGCCTACTGGACGACCTATCACGAAACGGCGCGCGACCTGCTACGCGTCAGGAGCGTCGCCGATTTTCTTCAGGAACTCGTCAGCGCCGAACGGCACATCTTTCTCTAAGTCTCGAAAGTGTGTTTTGCCGGTTCGTCGTTCTCGTCGGGATTGGGAACCGGCGCTTCGTCGGGCAGCCGGTCAGGCTCCGGTTCCTTGATCGGAGGCTCTGGCTTCCAGCCGGGCCCGGGCATCGGCGGCTGGTCTGGAATGGGTTCGTTGGGCACGGACATGACCGCCTCCCTTTCATGATTTCCGTTTACGCGACGTTCGGGGTTATTTGTCCGGCTTCAGCGATTCGGCAGCACGCATCGGCATGCTGTCGATGATGGCGAAGAGCTCACCATCGGTAATCGGCTCGCTGGCCTTGAGCTTCACGGTGCCGTCCTTGCCGAGCAGGAAAGCGGCGAATTCTCCGACCTCCGGCGCCTCGAGATCGCGGCGGATCGCTTCGCCGTCGAGGCCGTCAGCCGCACCGAAGATCGGTCGAACGCCGGCACCGGAAATCTTCAGCACCACCAGGTCACGCTCATCGAGGGCCGAGCGGTTGGCCAGCAGCTGATTTTCCTGCCGGGCGGCGCGGGAATTATCCCTGTCGGCGAATAGGATGAAGACGCGGTTCTTCCACTGGAACTGGGCGAGGCTTTCGATCGGCGCATAAGCGCTGTTGGTCTCGTCGATCTTGGTCGCGCCGTAGAGCAGGGTTTTCGACATGCATATTCTCCCGTTAACATGGAGAACGACGCGGTGCGGCATGGGTTCCATCGAAACGATAGGAACCAAGTTTTTCATTCTGATGGTGGGGGGAAATGGTACGGTTGGGGGGTCTCGAACCTCCGACCTCAGGTGCCACAAACCTGCGCTCTAACCAACTGAGCTACAACCGCATAAATCGCGCTTGGCGCGACGGGGGTCACATACGAGGACTTGGCGATGAATTCAAGCCCCATTCCTCGTCAATATACAAAAAGGCTGGACGCGAGGTCCAGCCTTTTATCTCCGATCGGTAAAGATCGATCAGGCAACCTTGAAGGAAGCCATAGCCTTTTCGGCGGCGTCCTTGGAGGGCTTAGCGAGCTTCTCGGCCACCTGCTTGGTGGTTTCCTGGATCGACTTCGCCTGCTCGACGGTGAGTTCGGCCTGCTTGCGGATGAACGAGGTCTGCAGCTCGAAGAATTCGGCCGGGGACTTGACACCGAGCAGCGCTTCGAAGTGCGTCAGCGAGTTCTCAGAATTGATGCGCAGGATGTCGATCGCCTTCAGGCCGATCTCGACGCTGCCGGCCTGTGCCGTCTGGACAGTGGCTTCGAGCGTCTTGCCGGCTTCCTCGCCAGCGGTCTTCAGCTTGGCATAGGCATCCTTCGACTGCTGAGCGCCTTTTTCGGCGAATTCACGGAAGGATTCCGTGAACTTGGATGGGTCGAAAGAAGCGATTGAAAAAACGTCGTCGGTCTTTATGGTAGCCATGGGTCGCATCCTTTGGGTTGAGGCAGCCGCTGCCTGCGTTAGTTGGATGATGCTTATATAAGACATTTCATTGTGCATTGCAACAATTATTGTGCAGTGCACAAGACGTTAACCTTTCCGGCCGAAAACCCCCTGCTCTTCTGGACCGGCATGCGCCCCGCAGTTATTAATAAGCCGTTAATTTAAGAAGGCCGACAGCGACAAGGTTCGAACATGCCCGCAGTCCAATATCCGTTCATCGATATCGCCGTGCACGCACGGGTGCGGGAACGCTTTTCACGCGGCGAGGCCATGGTGCTGTTTTCAGCCGATCTTGCGCGCCTGCTCTGGGCGAACGGTGCAGGTGCCGAGCTTTTCGGCCATTCGGCAGTTTATGACCTGCTCGATCAGGGGGTCGACCGCACCGACATCACCTTCCGCCAGCTGGAAACGGCGGCGCGCCAGCTGACCGATATCGGCGACAGCCGCAGCCTGATGATCCGCGTCGCCAGGGGCTTCCAGCGTGCGCAGGTGCAGGCTGCGGCCGAACTGATCCGGCTTTCCCAGGGCGAAAAGGCCATCCTGTTTTCGGTGCCGGTCTCGGCAAAGCCCCTCGCGGCCGGCGCATCGGCCGCCCAGATGCTGCAGGGACTTGATGATCCCGATACGCATATGGCGGTGATCGGCGCCGATGGCGAAGTCATCGCGGCTTCGCCGGGCTTTGCCTCGCTCGGGATCTCCGAGCAGACTGCAAAGACCTTGATCAACCTTGCCGGCGCGCATCCCGACCGATTGGTGAAGCGACCTGTCGCCACCAGCAGAGGCAATCTTCCGGCCGCGGTCGGCAAGCTCAGCGACGATCCGGCGCTCAATCTGCTCTTTGCGGTGGAGACCGCGATCGGTCATCTCGACCCGCTCGACGCACCCACGCTCGATCCGGTCGATGCGCCCACGCTCGATCCCGTCGATGCGCCCGCGCTCGACCCGGTCGATGCGCCCGCACAGGAAGAAAGCGCGCCGCCGGCCGAAGTGCTTCAAGACGACCCTGTCACCCCAGCAGGCTTTACCGAAATCATCGACGCCGTTTCGGGGATCGAGGAGGTCGAGGAGACTCTCGAAGAGATCGCCGGCGAAAACGAACAGCCAGCCGAGACAGACGCGGCATCCGCAGACGAGGCGAGTGAAGAGACCCACCCTGCCGCGGATGCGGAGCCGGAGAGCGACGGCGACATGATCGATAGAAGCGCGGATGAGGCCACCGAGCCCGCCGCGATCATCGAGGACGATGTGACCTCCATTGCGGAGACGGTGGAAACGGCGACGGCGGCGGAACCGCCTGTTGAAGCCGGCGAAACGCCTGTCGAAGAGGCGCCGGCAGCGGTTCACGAAGAACCCGCCATCGCACCGTCTCTCGTCCCCGATACGCCCCCTGCCCCTGAGCTTGCGGCTGAGCCCGGCTTCGTCTTCAGGCCGAACAGCCGCGCCACGCGCTTCGTCTGGAAGATCGACGCCGAGGGCCGGTTCACAGAGGTCAGCCACGAATTTGCCGAGGCCGTCGGTCCGCATGCGTCCGACATTATCGGTTCTGCCTTCGGCGATGTCGCCGCCCTCTTCAATCTCGATCCTGACGGCAAGCTTTCCGAGGCGCTCGCCCGCCGCGACACGTGGTCGGGCAAGACGATCCTCTGGCCGGTCGAAGGCACCAGCCTCGTCGTTCCGGTCGATCTGGCGGCGCTGCCGACCTATACCCGCAACCGCGACTTCGATGGCTTCCGCGGCTTCGGCGTGGTCCGGCTTTCCGATGCACAGGAAGATACGCTGGCGCTCGGCCTGACACTCGGCCCTGATGGTATCGGCCATGATGCAGCGAGCCTCGGTCCGGTTGCAGAGCCCGTCGCCGAAGTGGCAGATGAAGCGGAAGCCGCCCCCCAAGAGGTCTCGGCCGAAACCATCGCAGCGGAAGAGATCGACGACCAAGCGTTTACGGCAGCCGAGCCGGAGACCGAAGAGACAGGATCGGAAGAGATCACTGCCGAAAAGGCGATCGTGCAGACATCAGCGCCGGAGAATGCCGTAGAAGAACAGGCGGTCGGCGCCGACGAAGCACCTGCCGCCGAGCCGGCAGCGGATGTTTCGGACGAGCCGCCGGCGCTTCGGATTTCGGAAACGCCCAATCGCCGTTTCTCCGACAAGATCGTTCAGCTCCACAACAGCGGCGCCGGACTGACGGCTGCCGAACAGGCCAATTTCCGCGAGATCGCCAAGCGCCTCGAAGCCTTCGGCACCCGCAAGGAAGAGCCTGTCGCCCCGGCGCCGATGGAACCCAACGCCGCGGCGCCGATGGAACCCAGCGCCACGGAAACAACCGGCTTCGAAGAGGCCTCCGGACCCGAAGCGTTCGAGGGCGAAACACCCACTACCGACGAGGCAGACATATCGTCGATCGAGGAGATCGCGCCGCAGGAAGCGATCCTCGAGAATGCCGTCGAGGCGGAGCGCGAAGACGATGGCGCCGCCGAAGAGCCTGACGTCATCGCCGAGGACGAGGCAACGGAAGGGCTTGAGGAGACGACCAGCCAGATCGAGGTTCTCACCAGCTTCATCCCGCCGCGCATCAAGATGACGGACGGGCTTTCGGTGGGAACGGTCGACCAACTGCCTGTTGCCGTGCTCATCCATATCGGCGATGCGCTGATCCATGCCAATCCGGAATTCATGCGGCTGACGGGCTACGGCACGCTCGAGGCATTGCGCGAAGTGGGCGGCATCGAAGCCCTGCTGCAGCGCCGCGAACTCGAGGAGAATGCCGCAGGCTCCGGCACCATGATGCTCGTCAAGGCTGATGATACGCTGGCGCCGGTGACCGCGCGGCTGCAATCTGTGCGCTGGGAAGACGCCAACGCCCTGATGCTGGCGCTGATGCCGGTGGAAGGCAAGGAAGATGGCCGCAGCGACGCAAGCCGCTCCGATGGCCGGTCCGAGGGCCGCTCTGAAGGCCGCCCCGAGCGGATGGTCGAGAAGGTCGCTAAACTCCAGGTCGAAGTGGAAGAATTGCGCTCGATCCTGGAAACGGCGACCGACGGCGTCGTCGTCATCGGCACGGAGGGCGACATCCGCTCGATGAACCGGTCGGCCAGCGCGCTTTTCAATTACGACGAACAGGAAACTCGCGGCAAACCCTTCGTCATGCTGTTTGCCCATGAGAGCCAGAAGGCAGTCATCGACTATCTGAACGGCCTCTCCGACCATGGCGTGGCAAGCGTGTTGAACGACGGGCGTGAAGTGATCGGCCGCGAGGCCGCCGGCGGCTTCGTACCGCTGTTCATGACGATGGGCCAGCTCACCTCCTCCAACGGCTATTGCGCCGTCATCCGCGATATCACCCAGTGGAAGCGCACCGAGGACGAGCTGCGCAACGCCAAGGGTGCGGCCGAAACCGCCAACGCCCACAAGACCGATTTCCTCGCCCGCGTCAGTCACGAGATCCGCACGCCGCTCAACGCCATCATCGGCTTTTCCGACATGATGGCCGGCGAGCGCTTCGGGCCGATCGGCCATCCGCGTTATATCGAATATGCCAACGACATCGGCCGCTCCGGCCGGCACGTCCTCGATATCGTCAACGACCTGCTCGACATTTCGAAGATCGAGGCGGGCGAGATGGATCTCGATTTTGCCGCCGTCGGCCTCAACGAGGCGGTCTCCGAGGCTGTGGCTCTGGTACAGCCGCAGGCGAACGGCCAGCGCGTCATCATCCGCACGGCGCTGTCGCATGCGGTACCCGAGGTCGTGGCGGATCTGCGCTCGATCAAGCAGATCGCGCTCAACATCCTGTCGAACGCCATCCGCTTCACCCCGTCAGGCGGGCAGATCGTCGTTTCCACGTCCTATGAAGCCAATGGCAGCGTTGTGTTGAGGGTCCGCGATACCGGCATCGGCATGACGCGCAGCGAACTCGACCAGGCGATGAAGCCGTTCCGGCAGGTCTCCTCGACCCAATCGCGTCACCGCGGTGACGGCACCGGGCTCGGCCTGCCGTTGACCAAGGCGATGGTGGATGCCAACCGAGCGACCTTCTCGATCAATTCGGCGCCGAACGAGGGCACGCTCGTCGAGATCACCTTCCCGTCGCAGCGGGTGCTGGCCGGTTGATAAAGAAAAGGCAGCCAGGAGGCCGCCTTTGAATTTGGTGCTGTTCAACAAGAGCTCAGTCGATCAACGTCATGTTTCGGAGGCCGGAAGGCCCCAGGCCGCATCGTTCATGTGCGGCCCCCAAGTTAGCTTCACCTTTGACAAACCTTTCTTAACGAAAGGTTTCCATGACAGGAAATTGATAAAGGGTGAAAGCTTGTAATCTACGATCGCTGTCAATCCTTCAGCTCGCTTAGCCCGGCGAAGAGCCCCAGCGCCTCTGGATTGGCAAGCGCTTCCTGGTTCTTCACCGGCCGGCCGTGAACGACCTCGCGCACGGCAAGCTCGACGATCTTGCCGGACTTGGTGCGGGGAATATCGGCAACCGCGATGATCTTCGCCGGCACGTGCCGCGGCGAGGCGCCGGTGCGGATGCGGGTCTTGATCGCCTTGACGAGATCCTCGGTCAGCGTCACATCCGGGGCAAGGCGGACGAAGAGGATGACGCGCACGTCGTCGTCCCAGTCCTGGCCGATGCAGAGCGCCTCGGCCACCTCCTCCATCTGCTCCACCTGATTGTAGATCTCGGCCGTGCCGATTCGAACACCACCAGGATTGAGCGTCGCATCCGAGCGGCCGTGAATGACAAGGCCGCCATGCTCCGTCCATTCGGCGAAATCGCCGTGGCACCAGACATTGTCGAACCGGTCGAAATAGGCGGCGCGATATTTGGCGCCGTCGGGGTCGTTCCAGAACATCACCGGCATCGAGGGGAAGGCCTTGGTGCAGACGAGCTCACCTTTCTCCCCACGCACCGGCTTGCCGTCATCGTTCCAGACGTCGACCGCAAGGCCGAGGCCGGCCCCCTGGATTTCGCCGCGCCAGACCGGCTGCAGAGGATTGCCGAGCACGAAGCAGGAGACGATATCGGTACCGCCTGAGATCGAGGCGAGCTGTACGTCTTCCTTGATGCCCTCGTAGACGAAGGTGAACCCTTCCGGCGACAGCGGCGAACCGGTGGAGGTCATCAGCCGCAGGCTGGAGAGATCGTGGCTGACGCGCGGCGTCAGCCCGCCCTTGCGCACCGCATCGATATATTTCGCCGAGGTGCCGAAGATGGCGAATTTTTCGGCCTCGGCATAGTCGAACAGCACGTTGCCATCGGGGGCGAAGGGCGAACCGTCGAACAGGCAGAGCGTCGCGCCGCTGGCGAGACCGCTGACCAGCCAGTTCCACATCATCCAGCCGCAGGTGGTGAAATAGAACAGCTTCTCGCCCGCCTGCAGGCCGCAATGCAGCCGCTGCTCCTTGAGGTGCTGCAGCAGCGTGCCGCCGGCCGAATGCACGATGCATTTCGGCACGCCTGTCGTGCCCGACGAAAAGAGAATGTAGAGCGGGTGCGAAAAGCCGAGCTGCGTGAACTCGACCTCCCTTGCCTCATAGGGCGCGACAAAGGCGTCAAGCGTTAAAGCCCCCGGCGTCTTGCGCGCCACGGCCTCCGCATCGCCGGCGTAGTGGACGATGACCGTGGGCACACCCAGATTTTTTGCGACCGTGGCGACCTTGGCGCCGACATCCTGCAGCTTGCCGGAATACCAATAGGCATCGCAGGCGATGAACAGCTTCGGACGGATCTGGCCGAAGCGGTCAAGCACACCCTGCTCGCCGAAATCAGGCGAACAGGACGACCAGATGGCGCCGATCGAGGCGGCGGCGAGCATGGCGGCGACGGTCTCCGGCATGTTCGGCATCATCGCGGCGATGCGGTCGCCTTCAGAGATGCCGAGTGCTGCGAAGGCCTGCTGCAGCTTCGAGACCAGCACGCGCAGCCGGTCCCACGACCAGCGGTCCTCGGCCTTGTCCTCGCCGCGGAAGATGATGGCATCGCCCTCGCCGCGGCCCGACAGAAGGTTCTCCGCGAAGTTCAGCGTCGCATCGGGAAAGAAGCGAGCCTCCAGCATACGGTCGCCATTGGCTAACACCTCTACGCCGCGCACTCCCTTGACGCCGCAGAAATCCCAGACGGTCGACCAGAAATTCTCCCGCTCGGCCACCGACCATGCATGCAGATCCTCAAAGCCTGAAAGAGAAAGCCCGAAATCGGCATTGCAGCGCTCCATGAAGGCATGGATCGGGCTTTTTGCAACGGCATCCTCCGAGGGCACCCAAAGCGGTCTGTTATCTTGCATTCAATCCTCCTCCCCAATACCGCCCTTATATCATGCTGCATTGCGTTATAAAGTACGGAACCGGCGCGATCCGATGCCGTCAATTCAAAGTTTACAGCGTCCTTTGCGCGTCTGAAAAGACGTGCGGCGCTCTAAGAGATTTGCATATGCCTGGCATTTCCTATATCCGGCGAAATCAGCGCATAACGGGATGACCGGCTGAATTTGCCGGCGGAGATCATGAGCACGTCAAGACATCGCAGGTGGCGCAGGAAGATCGGACCCGTTTCGCGCTGGCTTCCGGCCTTCGCCCGCCTGTCGACGGTGTTCCTGCTGATCGCGCTGGCGCTTTTCGTGGCGCTCAGGGTTGCCGCACCCTATCTCATCTCGACCGGCTTCGTGCGCTCCGGTATCGAGGACGCGCTGTCGAAATGGACCGGCTACCATGCCGAGATCAAGGGTAGTCCGGTTCTCGAATTCTGGCCGACGCCGCGCATCACGCTGAACCAGATCACCATCCGCCAGCCGCGCGAAAGCGGCGACAAGCTGCTCGGCAGCATTGAAAGCCTGTCGGCCGATTTTAGCCTCATCGATGCGTTGAGAGGCCGGACGAGCTTCCATGAATTCCACCTGGTGCGCCCCAAGCTGGCGCTGACGCGCGACGAGAAAGGGCTGATCGACTGGAGTTATGCCGGCCTGCTCGCACGCGCGATCAGCGGCGTGCGTTACGAAAACGGAGCTGAGGTGCTCGATCCCGATCTCGATGCCGAGATCGGCGCGGTGACCGTCGAGGACGGCACGCTTGTGGTCACCGACATCAAGTCCGCCACGACCTATCACTTCGACAGCGTCACCGCCGATATCGCCTGGCCGAGACTATCCGGCGCGATCTCGGCGGTGGTCATCGCCCGTATCAACGGCGAAGACCTGAAGGTCGATTTCGCCTCGCGCCAGCCACTGCTCGCCTTTGCCGGCAGGAATGCCGAGACACGAACGTCGCTCACATCAAACCTTTTGACCGCGCACTTCCAGGGCATTGCCAGTATCGCCAATCTTTCGGCCCTTTCCGGCAATATCACCGCCAGCATTCCCGATTTGCCCGCACTTCTGACATGGTCGGGCAAATCGATCCCCGGCATCGCAACGCTGAAGAGCGCTTCGCTGGAATCCGACATCATGTCGTCGGGCAACGGCCTGCGTTTCAACAATCTCAGTCTTTCGTTGAACGAAGCGAGCGCCACCGGGGTGATGGACCTTTTCACCCAACCCGGCAAACGACCGAAGATCGGCGGCACGCTCGCCTTCGACCAGATGAACCTCAAGCCGTTCCTCGACGCCTTTGCGCTCAGGCTCGCCGCCGGCGAGGGGGAGGAAATCTCCGCCGGCATAAGCGGACCGCTGCGGGCGCTCGATGTCGACGTCAGGCTTTCGGCACGGCGCGCACAGATGGGTCTCTTCGAGCTTTCCGATGTCGGCGCCAGCATGATCGTTGCCGGTGGCGAGGCCAAATTCGATATTGGCGACAGCCAGTTCGAAGGCGGTGAAATGACCGCGCATCTGGAAGCGACGCAGCGCGACTTCGACGGCGGCGGCAAGCTGCAGCTGTCGATCCGCAATGCCAATTTCGCAGCCCTTGCCGAGCGCCTGCAGCTGAAAGGTCCGTTGCCGCTTGCAACCGGATCGCTCGATCTCGACCTGCAGTCGCCGAAGGCGATCTGGACGACCGGCATTGCCGACGTCACCGGCAAGCTGCACTTCTGGACGGGAGAAGGTACGATCCCCGGCATCGATGCCGCAGCACTCCGGACGCAGGCGGCCGAAAAACCGTTCTTTCCGCTGAGCGCGGCGGCAGGCGGCGCCTTCGCCTTCAACCAGCTCAACCTTCAGGCCGATTTTGCCAACGGTTCCGCCGAAATGCACGACGCCCGCATCGCCGGCGCCACACAGACGCTGACGCTTTCCGGCGTCATCACCTATCAGTCGAACGGGCTGGCGCTTTCCGGATCGCTTGATGCAACCGATCCTGCCAAGGCGGCGGAGCTGCCGCTTCTGCCGTTCTTCATCGGCGGCTCATGGCCGAACCCGGTGATCTCGCCGGTTCCGCTTTTCGGCAATACGCCTCAGGCGCAATAAAGCGCGAGGAGCTCGCGCTTTAGACCTCACGCGCCGGCGGCTGCCGCGCGCTCGTCCCGCTGGCGCTGGATTTCACGGCGCTTGGTGACGACCGAGGCGCAGATGACACCAACGGTCACGATCGCGATCAGGATCGTGCACACCGCATTGATCTCAGGCGTCACGCCGAGGCGCACCTGGCTGTAGATCCTCATCGGCAGCGTGGTGGCGCCCGGCCCCGACGTGAAACTGGCGATCACCAGGTCGTCGAGCGACAGGGTGAAGGCAAGGATCCAGCCGGAGAGCACAGCCGGCGCGATGATCGGCAGGGTGATCTCGAAGAAAGTCCGCACCGGCGGCGCGCCGAGATCCTGCGCCGCTTCCTCAATCGATTGATCGAAGCTCAACAGGCGCGACTGCACGACGACGGCGACGAAGCACATGGTCAGCGTCGTATGCGCGAGCGTGATCGTCCAGAAGCCGCGGTCGAAACCGATCGCGACGAAGAGCAGCAACAGCGACAGGCCGGTGATGACGTCGGGCATGACGAGCGGCGCGTAAATCATGCCCGAAAACAGCATGCGGCCACGAAAGCGGGTGTAGCGCACCAGCGTCAGCGCCGCCATCGTGCCGAGGATGGTTGCGACCGTCGCCGACAGCAGGCCGACACGGATCGTCACCCAGGCGGCGTCAAGCAGGCCCTGGTTCGAGAGCAGCGAGACATACCACTTGGTGGAGAAGCCGCCCCAGACGGTGACGAGCTTCGATTCGTTGAAGGAGAAGATCACCAGGAGCACGATCGGCAGGTAGAGAAAGGCAAAGCCGAGCGTGACGGAGATGATGTTGAAACGGGTCCATTTCAGCATGAGTTATTTCCCCCGCTCTTCGGCCTTGGCCTGGGCGTTCTGGAAGAAGACGATCGGGATCACCAGGATCATCAGCAGGATCGTTGCGACCGCCGAGGAGACCGGCCAATCGCGGTTGGCGTTGAATTCGTTCCAGAGCGTCTTGCCGATCATCAGCGTCTGCGAACCACCGAGCAGGTCGGGAATGACGAATTCACCGACGGCGGGAATGAAGACCAGCATGCAGCCGGCCACCACGCCGGGGATCGACAGCGGAAAGGTGACGCGCCAGAAGGCCTTGATCGGCGTGCAACCAAGATCCTGCGCCGCCTCGATCAGCGTACCGTCCATCTTCTCCAGAGCCGAATAAAGCGGGAGCACCATGAAAGGCAGATAGGAATAGACGATGCCGATATAGACGGCGGTATTGGTGTTGAGGATGATCAGCGGGCTGTCGATGATGTGCAGCGACAGGAGAAGCTGGTTGAGAAGCCCTTCCGGCTTCAGGATCGCGATCCAGGAATAAACGCGAATCAGGAAGCTCGTCCAGAACGGCAGGATGACCAGCATCACCAGCGTCGGACGGATGCTGCGCGGCGCTTGCGCCATGCCATAGGCGATCGGATAGGCGATCAGCAGTGTGAGGAAAGTGGAGATCCCGGCAATCACCACGCTCGAGACATAGGCATTGAAATAGAGCGAGTCCTCGGTGAGGTAGCTGTAATTGTCGAAAGAGAGCTCTCCGATCTTGCTCCAGAGCCCGGCCCAACCGTCGGCAAGTGAGAAGACGGGCTCGTAAGGCGGCATGGCGATCGCCGTCGTTGACAGTGAGATGCGGAAGACGATGAAGAAGGGCGCCAGAAAGAAGAGCAGCAGCCAAGTGTAGGGGATGGCGATGACGAGGCGATTGTAGAGGCCGGAGGTGAGCTTGCCCATGATGTCAATCCTTCAGCAGAATGCCGGCGTTCTCATCGAAAGAGACCCAGACTTCCTGGTCGTAGGTGAAGGGGTCGTCGACGGAGCGCTGCGCATTGAGGGACGAGGCCTTGACGATATTGCCGCTCTGCAATTTCACATGGAAGACGGTCATGTCGCCGAGATAGGCGATGTCCCAGAGTTCGCCCCTGGCGGCGTTGACCGAAGCGTTGGCAGGAGGCGTGCGCCCGACCCGCATCTTTTCCGGCCGGATGGCGAAGCCGACGGCGCTGCCGGCCGAGGGTGTCTCGGCGGCGGCAACGCGCACGCTGAAGCCGCTGTCGATTGATATCTCGATGGTGCCGTTGCCCGATGAGGCGACCTTGCCGTCGAAGATGTTCACGTCGCCGATGAAATCCGCGACGAAGCGGGAATTCGGCGCCTCGTAGATCTCCGCCGGCGTCGCCACCTGCACGACCTTGCCGTGGCTCATGACGGCGATGCGGTCGGCCATGGTCATCGCCTCTTCCTGGTCGTGGGTGACGACGACGAAGGTGAGGCCGAGGTTCTGCTGCAGGTCCATCAGCTCGAACTGGGTTTCCTCGCGCAGCTTCTTGTCGAGCGCGCCGAGCGGTTCGTCGAGCAGAAGCACCTTCGGGCGCTTGGCAAGCGAGCGAGCCAGCGCCACGCGCTGGCGCTGGCCGCCGGAAAGCTGGTTCGGCTTTCGGGAAGCGAACTGCTCCAGCTTGACCAGCTTCAGCATCTGCGAGACGCGGTCAGTCATCTCGTCCTTCGACATGCCGTCCTGCCTCAGGCCGAAGGCAATATTCTTCTCGACCGTCATGTGCGGGAAAAGCGCATAGGACTGGAACATCATGTTGACCGGGCGCCTGTAGGGCGGCGTGCCGGCCATGTCGGTGCCGTCGAGCACGATTTCGCCCGAGGTCGGCTGTTCGAAACCGGCAAGCATGCGCAGGAGCGTCGACTTGCCGCAACCCGACGCGCCGAGTAGCGCGAAGAACTCGCGGTGGTAGATGTTCAGCGACAGATCGTCGACGGCGGTAAAATCGCCAAAGCGCTTGGTGACATTCTTGAAAGCAATGAAGGGTTTTGCAGACGGATCGGTCCAAGGCGCAAAAGCGCGGCGGATATTGCCGAGAGACTTCATATTATTCCCCGAAATATAAGGTTCTGCCGGCCTCCACCCCGGCCGGTAATTGAAAGGCCCGGACGTTTCCGTCCGGGCCCAAGGCTGAATTACTGGCCGGTGACGACCTTCGTCCAGAGGCGCGTCCCCAGACGCTGCGTTTTCGGATCCCACGGCTTGACCGTGAAGAGGTTCTTCATCACCTCTTCGGTCGGATAGATCGCCGGGTCTTCCAGAATCTCCTTGCTGACGAACTGCTGCGAAGCCTTGTTGCCGTTGGCATAGAAGGTGTGGTCGCTGGCCTTGGCGATGACCTCAGGCCTCATCATGTAGTTCAGGAACTCGTGGGCTTCCGCGACATGGGGCGCATCGGCGGGGATCGCCATCATGTCGAACCACATCTGGGCGCCCTGCGAGGGGATCGAATAATTGACTTCGACGCCATTCTTGGCTTCGGCCGCACGGTCGCGAGCCTGCAGCATGTCGCCGGAATAGCCGAAGGCGATGCAGATGTCGCCGTTGGCAAGCGCGTTGATATATTCGGACGAGTGGAACTTGCGGATATTGGGGCGAACGGCCGTCAGCAGCTCTTCGGCCTTCTTGAAATCCTCAGCCTTTGTGGAGTTCGGGTCGAGGCCGAGATAACGGAACGCCGTGGAGATGACGTCCTTCGGCGTGTCGAGAACGTAAATGCCGCAATCCTTGAACTTTTCGGCGACCTTCGGATCGAAGATCACTTCAAGGCCGGGCTTGACATCGGGACCGAGGATTTCAGCGACCTTCTTGACGTTGTAGCCGATGCCGTCCGTGCCCCACATGTAATCGACCGCGTGTTCGTTACCGGCGTCATATTCGGCGGTGCGCTGCTGGATCACATCCCACATGTTGGAAATGTTCGGCAGTTTCGACTTGTCGAGCTTCTGGAAGACGCCGGCCTGGATCTGGCGCTGCAGGAAGTCGGCAGTGGGAACGACGACGTCATAACCCGTGCCGCCGGCAAGCAGCTTGGTTTCCACGGTCTCGTTGGAATCGAAGGTGTCGTAGACGACCTTGATGCCGGTTTCCTTGGTGAAGTCGGTCAGGATGGAGTCGTCGATATAATCCGACCAGTTGTAAACGTTGACCACGCGCTCCTGCGCATAGGCCGGCGCGGCAGCAAGGAGTGCGGTAACGGCGGCGGCTGTCACGCATAGGATGGTTGACCTCATGACTTCTCCTGTTTTTTTCAAAGATTCCGCACCCGGGGCATCTTTTCCCTCTGGTTTTCGACGCAGACTAAGAAGGAATTTCTAAGCCCACAAGCGCAAAATCCTGCGCGCTCAATGATTTCACAATCACTGGAAGTCGAAGGCGCTGAGGCCTGCCACCATCTCGTCGAGCCCGAGCGGTCTCGTCACCGGCGGCTCGGCCCGGGAAAGGCATCCACGCCGCTCGCAAAGGCGACAGGCTGGACCGACTGCGACCGGCTCGAGCGCCATCGCCTGCCCATAGACCACGCCCTCGCCAAGGGCGGCATCGCAGCCGATCAGGATCGCGGTGCGTCTGACCCTTTCGCCGAATTCGACGCTCGGTCCCTCCAGGGTGCGGGCGACCGTCAGGAAGGAAGCGCCGTCAGGCATGACGACCGTTTCGGCGAGGATCTGGCCCGGCTGGAGGAAGGCGGCATGGATATTGAGCTTCGGACAGCCACCGCCGAAACGGGCCTGCGGAAAACCCTGGGCGCCTGCCCTGCGCAGCCGGTGGCCGGCGGCATCGATCTCGATCAGGAAGAAGGGAATGGCGGCCGCGCCCGGGCGCTGCAGCATGGCAAGGCGCGCAGCCGCCTGGCCGAAAGAGACGCCGAAGCGCGCACGCAGAATATCGATATCGTAGCGCGTCGCTTTCGCCGCCGAAAGAAAGGCCTCGTAGGGCATTGCAAGCGCCAGCGCGGCGATACGGGCAAGCTCGAAGCGAGCGATGCGGCGCGCCTCGGCGGAGGAGAGCGAGAGATCGGCGAGTTCGGCATCGATTGCCGGCAGCAAAGCGAGAGTCGCGGCCTCGATTGATATCTCATGCGCACGGTCGGCCTGTGACAGGCGCTCCGAGATGAAAAGCCGCATCGAATGGCGATCGAAACGGCGGCGCAGATCCGGCATGACGTGGACGGGCAAGACACGCACCGCGATGCCGCGCTCGGAGCGCAGCCAATCCTTCAGCCCGGCGGCAAGATCGACGCCCCAGGGCAGCGTGGCGGCAAAGGCTTCCGCCGCCGTCTCGATCTGTCCGAAATAGCCGGACCGGCGCTCCAACATCTCGCGCACCTCGTCCAGCGGCAAGCGGCCGGCGGCGACCGGCGCATGCCCTTCGGCGGCCATCAGCGCCGTCAGATCGGAGAGCCTTGCCGCCTGCTCGCGATAGGCGCGGTAGAGCTTGATCATGCCGCTTGCGGCATTGGGTGCGGCCTCGGCCACCTCCACCAATTCCTGATCACCCGGCAGTTCGCCCGACAGCAGCGGATCGGCAAAGACCTCCTTGAGCTGGCCGAGACTGCCGCCGGTCTGTCCGCGCAACTCCTCCAGATCGACCCTGTAGACGCTAGCGAGCTTGAGAAGGAGCTGCACCGTCAACGGCCGCTGGTTGCGCTCGATCAGGTTCAGATAGGACGGCGATATTTCAAGCGCCTCGGCCATGGCGGTCTGCGTCAGCGCCAGCGCATTGCGGATGCGCCTGACTTTCGGGCCTGCGAATATCTTCCGTTCCGCCATGTCACACCCTTTGACAGGAAGGAGCGCTCATGTTTACAAAATTTTACAAATTCACAGCGCCACTGTGTCAATCCTCCTCATCTTAACCTCTTTCCCGCTAGGAAATCAAAGGTTTTTCTGGTCACAGCGCTTCATATTGTCAATCTTGTCATGCAGCCACCCGGTGGCGGAGTTTAGTTAGGAGAGCAGCATGACGGATTTTTACAAGCTTGTCCCAAACGCCTCAGTTGATCGTTTCGACGGCATCGAAAGACCCTACTCGGCCGATGACGTGCGGCGGCTCAGAGGCTCGGTGGCGCTCAGCCATACGCTGGCCGAAATGGGGGCGGACCGGTTGTGGCGGCTTCTGCATCAGGAGGATTTCGTCAATGCGCTCGGCGCACTTTCCGGCAACCAGGCCATGCAGATGGTGCGCGCCGGGCTGAAGGCGATCTATCTCTCCGGCTGGCAGGTGGCGGCCGATGCCAATACCGCATCGGCGATGTATCCCGACCAGTCCCTTTATCCGGCCAATGCCGGTCCGGAACTGGCCAAACGCATCAATCGCACGCTGCAGCGCGCCGATCAGATCGAGACCGCGGAAGCCCAGGGGCTTTCCGTCGAAACCTGGTTCGCGCCGATCGTTGCCGACGCGGAAGCAGGCTTCGGCGGACCGCTCAACGCTTTCGAAATCATGAAGGCCTACATCGAGGCCGGCGCTGCTGGCGTTCACTTCGAGGACCAGCTCGCCTCGGAGAAGAAATGCGGCCATCTCGGCGGCAAAGTGCTGATCCCGACGGCCGCCCATATCCGCAATCTCGACGCCGCACGGCTTGCCGCCGACGTCATGGGCGTTGCGACACTGGTCATCGCCCGCACCGACGCGGAGGCGGCAAAACTTCTCACATCAGACATCGACGAGCGCGACCAGCCCTTCGTCGACTATGATGCCGGGCGCACGGTCGAAGGTTTCTATCAGGTGCGAAACGGCATCGAGCCCTGCATCGCACGCGCCGTCGCCTATGCGCCGCACTGCGATCTCATCTGGTGCGAGACCTCGAAGCCGGACCTCGAGCAGGCGCGGCGTTTTGCCGAAGGCGTGTACAAGGTCCATCCCGGCAAGCTGCTCGCCTATAATTGCTCGCCTTCGTTCAACTGGAAGAAGAACCTCGACGAAGCGACGATCGCAAGGTTTCAGCGCGAACTCGGAGCGATGGGCTACAAGTTCCAGTTCATCACGCTCGCCGGCTTCCACCAGCTGAACTACGGCATGTACGAACTGGCGCGCGGCTACCGGCAGCGGCAGATGTCGGCCTATTCCGAGCTGCAGCAGGCGGAATTCGCCGCTGAGGTCAATGGCTATACCGCCACAAAACATCAACGCGAGGTCGGCACCGGCTATTTCGACGCCGTGTCGCTCGCCATCACCGGCGGTCGGTCTTCGACCACGGCGATGCACGGCTCGACCGAACATGCGCAGTTCAAGCCGGCTGCGGAATAAATCGAAAAGGAGGAGAAGATCATGGCATCCATCACACGCGTCAGAGAACGGGCCGAAGAGCAGGCAAGCAGCATGAGCGAGGATCAGCAGACGACGATCCGCATGCTCGCCAACGACCTGCATCGGCTGAACCAATCGGTCATGAAAGCCGTCGAGGCCGGCGTCTCGGTCGAACTGGTGCGCTCGGCCCGTCATCACGGCGGCGACGGCCACTGGGGCGACCTGCTGATTCCGGTCGTCGTCACCAACCGTCATTGACGAACGCCGGCCGCGGCGCTTCAGCCGCGGCTCGGCCGTTTTCCGGCGAAGAGATCGGTATAACTTTTGATCAGCTTGGTCATGCGGTCGGCGACCGTCCGGATCTCCGGGCGGTGGCGGTCCTCGGCATTCATGACGATCCATTGCCGGTGGCTCAGTTCCGGCAACTCGCCGCCTTGCCGCTGCAACTCGGGATGGAGATCGCCGACGAAACAGGGAAGCACGGTCTTGCCGGCGCCGGCGCGCACCAGGTCCGGCAGCGAACGCGGCCGATTGACGGTGGCAACGATCGCCGTCGCGGCATGGGCGTGCGGCCACCGCAGATAGGTCGATATCGCCTCTTCCTCAGCAACGGCAATCCAGCGCTCGTCGGTCTCGGCGGTGTTGCGCCTGATATAGACGGCATAGGCCACCTCCCCGAGCAGACGTGCGGCAAGATTGGCCTCTTCAGGCTCGAAGGCGCGAATACCGATGTCGCTCTCGCGATAGGCAAGGCTTGCCCGCGCCTCGCCAATGGTGAGCGAAATGGCGAAGGCATCGCCCGGCATGCGGATGGCGGCGAAATTCTCGGTCAGCAGCCAGGCCAGCCAGGTGCCGGCGGCGACCCTGACGGTCGTGGCGCCCTCGCCGGATTGCCGCCACGCCGCCACCTTGCGGGCGGCGGCCTCCATTTCCTGCAGGTGATCGAGCAGCGCCTGGCCATCCTGTGTCAGACGATATCCGGTCTGGCTGCGCGAAAACAATGCGCGGCCGATTTCCTGCTCGAGATCGAGCATGCGCCGGCCGACGGTCGCAGGACTGAGCCCGCTTGCAGTGCTTGCCCCCGTCAGCCCGCCGAGCCGGGCCACCTGCAGGAAAAGCTGATAGGAATCCCAACTCGCGTTTTTCATCGATGAAAAACATAGCGGGATTTTTCCCGTTTATAAAGAGAAATTCGACGCCTAGATCAGGTGATGTCTTACATAGGAAAGGACATTGTCATGATCGACATGATCACCATCGCAGGCACCATCGGCTATCGGCACTATCCCCAGCGAAGCGGTGGCAAGGCGGAAGAGGACAGATTCTATGCCGAGTTCGGAAACAATAGCCTCATTGGCTTTATCGCCTGGCTGACGTCGCTCGACCTCAATCTAGGAAGGCGCCGCAAGGGCGCAGCGCAATCCCGCAGCGGCTGCGGTTGCGCGGTTCAGGCAACTCTTCTTGTTCCGAGATGAGACGGCGCGGATTCTGCGACGATGCGGAACCGCTCGATCAGCGCCATCAGCGTATCGGCCTCGCCGGCAAGCAGGCGGCTTGCCTGCGTCGTCTCGGCAACCATCGCCGCGTTCTTCTGGGTCATCTGGTCCATGGCGTTGACCGAACCGTTGACCTCCTGCAGCGCGGCCGACTGATCGCGGCTGGCGGTGGCGATGGTTTCGACATGGCCGCTGATCGCGATGATCTCCTGGCTGATCGAGGCAAGGACACTGCCGGTCTTCTGGACCAGTTCGGACCCTGACGTCACTTCGCGGCTCGATGTCTCGATGAGCGACTTGATCTCGCGCGCCGCATCGGCCGAGCGCTGGGCGAGTTCGCGGACTTCCTGGGCGACGACGGCAAAACCCTTGCCCGCCTCGCCGGCCCGCGCCGCCTCGATGCCGGCATTCAGCGCCAGAAGATTGGTCTGGAAGGCGATGTCGTCGATCACCTCGATGATCTGCTCGATACGCTGCGAAGCCTGCTCGATGCGATCCATGGCGGCAACGGCATCGCCGACGACGGCGCCGGAACTGTCAGCCGTCTTCTTGGTCGCAGCCACGACATTGTTGGCTTCACGGGCACGCTCGGCGGAAGAACGAACCGTCACTGTGATCTCTTCCACCGCGGCCGCGGTCTCCTCGAGGTTCGCCGCCTGCGCCTCGGTGCGTTTCGAAAGCTCGCCGGCAGAGGCAGAGACGGCGCCGCTGTTGCGCTGGATCGTCGCGGCGCTGTCACGGATACCGGACAGCGTATCCTGGAGCCGCAAGAGGGAAGCGTTGAAATCGACGCGCAGCTGCTCCAGCCGGCCAACGAAGGGCGTGCCGATCGTCTGCGAGACATCGCCCTGCGACAGGCGCCCGAGGCCGGCGGCAAGCTGGTTGACGGCAAAGTCGATCTGGCCGTCGAGCGAGCGCTTGTCGGCGTCGTTCCTGGCGCGCTCGGCATCGCTCAATTCGCGCTGTTCGCCAGCCTGGGTTTCCAGGTCGCGTCTTGCGCGGGCACTGTCGCGGAAAAGCGCCAAGGCCCGGCCGATGTCGCCGAACTCGTTCCTCTTTTCGACACAAGGGATCGCCCCTTCGAGATCGCCCGCGGAAATCGAGTGGACGCTGGTCGTCAGCGCCTGCAACGGCTTCACCGACAGGCGGATCGCATAGAAGGCGAGAACGCCGACGATGAGCATGACGATGGCGCCGACGCCGAGAACCAGCATCTGCAGCTCATACATGCGCTGGTAATAGAGCTCCATCGGAATGCCGATGAAGAGAATGCCGACATTGGCGTTGGAGGCGTTCTTGATGGGGAAATAACCGGTCATGAACTTGCGGCCGAAAAGCTCCGCCGGACCGTAATAAGCCTCGCCCCTGGCGAGAACTGGCTGGGCGGGGTGCTCGGCTACCAGCTTGGTGCCGACGGCCCGGTCGCCGTTTTCCTTCTTGACGTTGGTGGAGATGCGGACGTAGTCGCTGCCCTGCTTTTGAAAGATGGTCGCAACGCCGGCGATCGATTGCGCCGTGCGGTCGACCAGCGAATGGTCGGCAAGGGCGGGAATGGCGTCTTCCGTGACAGTGGAGAGCTGATTGTCCTTCAGCTCGATCTTTGCAGCCTGATCGGCCGCGCCGTAGAGGACGGCCATGGCGCGGGTGGCATCCCTGGCGTCGGAGACAGCCCCATCCATGACATGGTGGCTCAGATTGTAATAGGTCACGCCGACGATGGCGGCCGTGCTGATCGCCAGCAGAAACAGCGTGATCGCAACGATCTGGCGTACGATCGACGTAGAGAAAAGGCGCAGCATCGAGACCCCCGGGAGATAGACCACGGTTAAATTAGACTAAAAGCGTTAAAGAAGATTCTCCGTAAATCAGGGTTGTCGGAGGTATTCATCGGTCTCGTTTTCAGACGGATCATCTCTGCGTGATGGCCGCCCGGCCGCTCGCAATCCGACCAGATCGCGATTTCTGCGGAATAAATAGAAACGGCCCCGGAAAGTCCGGGGCCGTTCGAATAAAGACAGGTCGGTCGATGATCAGGCGGCGCGGTAGACCGGCGCGCCGGTGGCTTCGCCGTCGATCTTGAACTGCTGGATGAGCCTGCGCAGCGAACCGGCCTCGTCGGCCAGTTCGCGGCTGGCGGCAGTCGTCTCCTCCACCATGGCGGCGTTCTGCTGCGTCATCTGGTCCATCTGGTTGACCGTCGCGTTGACGCTCTGCAGCGCGTTGGACTGGTCGTGGCTGGCGCGGGCGATCATCTCGACATGCTGGCTGATCGTGACGATCTGGGCGCTGATCTTGGCGAGCACCGTGCCGGTCTCCTGCACGAATTGCGAGCCGGAATTGACCTCGTTGGTCGACTTGTTGATCAGCCCCTTGATCTCCTGCGCCGCGGCGGCGGAGCGCTGGGCCAATTCGCGGACTTCCATCGCGACCACCGCGAAGCCCTTGCCGGCTTCACCGGCGCGCGCCGCCTCGATGCCGGCGTTGAGCGCCAGGAGGTTGGTCTGGAAGGCGATCTCGTCGATGACGCCGATAATCTGCTCGATCTGGCGCGAGGCACCTTCGATGCGGCTCATCGCGTCGATCGCATTGCTGACGACGACGGCGGAATCGTCGGCACTGCGCTTGGCCTGGCGGACGATCTGGTCGGCATCCTTGGCGCGTTCGGCCGACGAGCGGACCGTGACGGTGATCTGATCGACGGCGGCCGCGGTCTCTTCGAGCGAGGCAGCCTGTTGTTCGGTACGCTTGGAGAGGTCCTCGGCTGACTGGGCCATCTGGTTGCCGTTGCCCTGGATCAGTTCGACATTGTCGCGGATCTGGCTCATCGTCGCCTGCAGGCGCATCATCGAACCGTTGAAATCCTGGCGCAGCTGTTCGAGACGGCCGATGAAGGGCGTTTCGATCGTCGTCGAGATATCGCCCTGCGACATGCGTTCGAGGCCGGCGGCAAGCGCATTGACCGCGAATTCGATCTGACGATCCATCTCGCGCTTTTCGGCGTCGTTGCGCTGGCGTTCGTGTTCGGCGGCGGCGCGTTCCTCGTCGCTCTGCTCCTCGATGCGAATTTTCGAGATGGCATTTTCCTTGAAGATGCCGAGCGCGCGGGCCATGTCGCCGATTTCATCGTGGCGCTGCTCGCCGGAGATGCTGGTATCCAGCGCCCCTTCGGCGATGCGGCGCATGGCGCCGGTGATATGGCTGATCGGGCGCTGCAGCGTCAGCACCAGGGCAATGCCGCCGAGGATCGACAGGAGGATGCCGAGACCGGTGGTCATGACGGAGATGCTGTTTGCCTGGGTGCGCTCGGTGCCGGCCGTCTGCTTCTGCAGCTCGGCGAAATCGGTCAGCTTTTTCCAGATCTGGTCGAGTTCCTGGCGGGCCGCGGCATAGGCCGTGACACGCTGGCCGATCGTGTCGACGATCTTCGAGCCGCCGCCGGAAATGACGTCGAGCGCCGGCTGGATCGCGCCGGATATGCCTTCGGCAAAGCCCATGCCCTTGGCGCTGGTGACCAGCACCTGCATGTCCTTGCCGAGCGTGCCGGCCTGCTGCTGCAGGCGCACGAGATTTTCCTTGCTGGAATCGGCGAGAAAGTCGGAAAGAACGATCTGAAGCGAATAGACCGAATTTTCGAGACGCCTGGTATCCTGCAGGACCGAGTTGGCCTGGGCAATCCGGCCGTCGAGCGCGGCGAATTCCTGGGTCGCGTCACGCATCTTCTGCGTTGCGGTCAGCTGCGTATAGGTCGAGGTCTGGCGGAAGCGCGAAATGAGACGGCCGAGTTCGGTGGCGGTCTCGTCGGTCGGATTGGGCGTCTGGACGATCGCCTTGATGCCGTCGATGGTCGCAGCCAGCGCGTCGATGACATTCTTCTGATTGCTTGGAACCGAGATGGCGATCAGACGCTGCGATTTGATGATCTCCGGCATCTGTTCGTTGATGAAGGCGATCTTGTCCTGCGGTGTCTGCGGCTTGCTGAAGCCGCTGGCGACGGTGCCGAGGAAATCCCCGCCCTTCAGCAGGCGGTCGGCCGTGCGAAGGGTGCTGGTGGCGGCGCTCTCGTCGCTCTGGACGGTGCTCTGCAACTGCTCGGCCTGGTAGGACACGGTGAAGCGAGTGCTGATCACGCTCTTCTGGGCCGCGTCGATCTGCTCATGCAATGCCCGTTCCTGCTCGTGCAGGGCCCACAGCTTGTCGACGACGCCCGAAATTTCCTTGGTGCGGCGCGATGCTTCCGCAAGGCTGTCGCGACCGGCGGCCTCGTCACCGACCTGGCTCAGCGTCTGGTCGAGCACGCCTTGCTGGGTCTTCAGATCCGAGATCAATTTGTCGCGCGCCTCAGGGCTGGTGACGCGCAGGAAATCGTCCATCGAGCCATAGAGATCTTTGAAGCCGCTCAGCGACTGCAGCACGCTGTTGGATATTTCCATGCGGCCCTGCAGAAGTCCCGAAGCGTAGAGGCCGGTCAGGCCCACCGCCGAAATGGTGACGACGAAAGGCAGAACGAAGATCAGAACCTTGGTCTTGATCCTGAAGCGGGAAAGAATCTTGTCAATCAACATGGCGTTCCGGGCCTTTCATACACCACTCCTCCCGCAGGCGGCCACATGGCGCCAGCCGGGTGCACATCGAGCTGTTCTTATTTTACATTGGGGAACCCGGAGGCCAGGCGGCAGTCATTGCCAGTTCACGTCCAAACAACTTGGAGATGCCCAAATATTCGCGAGCAATTGTGTCAGATTAGATATTAATTTTCGGATAAGCGGTTATGGCGGGTTAAGCCAAGGCAGTGAAATAGTTACAAATTATGGCCCGCGATGCCGCGGTGCGACAATTGGCATGTCGCAACGTTGGTTCCAGGTCTGCTGAAAGGATCAGATGAAGTGCGAGAGCAGCAGCGCGAGGCAGGCGGCAGTGGCGCCGGCTGCAAGCATCAGATAGCGCAGGGCGACCATTCGAGCGTTCGGCTTTGCCTCGGCAATTGCGATGGCGCGGGCGCGTCGTGCGTTTCTGTTCATGGCGAAACCTCACTTCTCTCTGACACAACAACAATCCAACAAAACGGCTTGCCGGTAAAGCTTAATTTAGGAACGACCTCACAAACCGCCAATTGAGACAGGATGGCGCACCTCTATTAAGAAGTCTTGAATCGGCTTTTCTAGGCCCATTCGCCGGCGGCAAAACCGGAAGCCCAGGCCCACTGGAAATTATAGCCGCCGAGCCAGCCGGTGACGTCGACGCATTCGCCGATGAAATAAAGGCCGGGCACGGCTTTTGCTTCCATGCTGCGGGAATCGAGCGCTGCCGTGTCGATGCCGCCGAGCGTCACTTCGGCGGTGCGGTAGCCTTCCGAGCCGGACGGTTTGACCGCCCAGTTCTGGACGCCGGCGGCAAGACGCAGCAGCACCTTGTCGGGCAGGTCGGCCATGTTGCCGGAGATCTTTTCGCGCTCGACGAGAAACTGTGCCAGCCGCTTCGGCAGGATATCGCCGAGTGCCGTCTGCGGCGACTGACGGCCATTGATCTGTTTTGCGGTCTTCAGATGGGCCGCAATGTCGATATCCGGTTCGATCGAGACCACGACCTCGTCGCCCTCACGCCAAAAGGAAGAGATCTGCAGGACAGCGGGGCCGCTCAGCCCGCGATGGGTGAAGAGCAGCGCTTCGCGGAAGGCGGTTCTGCCCTGGCGGATTTCGGCCGGGGCGGCAATGCCGGCGAGCGGGGCGATGCTTTCCAGCAGGCCGGGATCGAGCGTCAGCGGCACGAGGCCGGGTCGGGTTTCGAGCACGGCCAAGCCGAACTGTTCGGCGAGGCGATAGGCAAAGCCGGTGGCGCCCATCTTCGGGATCGACTTGCCGCCGGTGGCGACGATAAGCGACGACGCTTCACAGTGACCTTCGCTCGTCGATACCCGGAAGCCGGATTCGGTCTTTTCGACGTCTGATATCTCGGTGCCAAGATGCAGCACTGCACCGGCCATGCGCATCTCAACCAGCAGCATGCGGATGATGTCTTTGGCGCTATCGTCGCAGAAAAGCTGGCCGAGCGTCTTTTCGTGCCAGGCGATGCCGTGACCGTCGACCATGGCGATGAAATCGGCGGGCGTGAAACGGGCAAGCGCCGACTTGCAGAAATGCGGGTTCGCGGAGAGGAAATTCTTCGGTCCGGCATGGATATTGGTGAAATTGCAGCGGCCGCCGCCTGATATGCGGATCTTCTCGCCAGGCGCCCTGGCATGGTCGAGGATGACGACCGAGCGGCCGCGTTTTCCGGCACGGATGGCGGCCATCATGCCCGCCGCTCCGGCGCCGATGACGATAACGTCGCTTTTGCGCTGCAAACCCGTTTCCCCGATCAAACCCGCGTCTTCTTTTTCCATCAAAGGGCGAAAGTCAACATTCTCAACCCCTCGCCAATTGGCAAAGTCTGGTTATGATGGCGCCACGATCAACGCAAACCGGTGTGTCATGTCCCCAAAAAAGACGACGCTGAAGCCTGCCAGAAACGTACCCGCCTCGAAGAAAACTCCCCCGGAGCCCGGATCCCTGCGCGGCGTTGCGAACTGGAAGGAAGCAGCGCGGTGGCTGAGGGACAGGGGCATCGAAGACATCGAATGCATCACGCCGGACCTTGCCGGCGTTGCGCGCGGCAAGATGATGCCGAGCTCGAAATTCACCTCCAACACCTCGCTGGCGCTGCCTTCGGCGATCTACCGGCACACGATTTCGGGCGAATATCCCGATGAGACGGAGAGCTTCCGCTATGAGCCGCGCGACAGCGATCTGAAGCTGATGCCCGACCTTTCGACGCTTTCCGTCGTGCCCTGGGAGACCGACCCGACGGCGCAGGTGATCTGCGATATCGTCGATTCGGACGGCGGGGAAGTGCCCTATACGCCGCGCAACGTGCTGAAGCGGATCATGAGCCTCTATCATGAGCGCGGCTGGAAACCGATCGTGGCGCCCGAGATCGAATTCTACCTCGTCGCCAAGAACGACGATCCCGACTATCCGCTCCACCCGCCGAAAGGCCGGTCCGGCCGCTCGATCCTCGGCGGCCAGGGCTATTCGATTGCCGGCATCAACGAGTTCGACGAACTGATCGACGACGTTTATCATTTCTCGGAGAAGCAGGGGCTGGAGATTGATACGCTGATCCACGAAGAGGGACCGGCGCAGCTCGAAATCAACCTGCGCCACGGCAATCCGATCGAGCTTGCCGACCAGGTGTTCCTGTTCAAGCGGACGATCCGTGAGGCGGCGCTGAAACACGACATCTACGCGACCTTCATGGCCAAGCCGATGCAGGGCCAGCCGGGCTCGGCGATGCATATCCACCAGTCGGTGGTCGATATCGAGACCGGCAAGAACATCTTCTCCAATGCCGATGGATCGGCTTCGAAGGAATTCTTCCACTTCATCGGCGGCATGCAGAAATTCGTGCCGAGCGCGATGGCGATGCTGGCGCCCTATGTGAATTCCTACCGGCGCCTGCAGCCCGATATGTCCTGCCCGGTCAACAATGCCTGGGGTTACGACAACCGGACGACGGCCTTCCGTGTCCCGGTCTCCGATCCGCAGGCGCGGCGCGTGGAAAACCGGCTGCCGAGCTCGGACGCCAATCCCTATCTCGCGCTCGCCGCCTCGCTCGCCTCCGGCCTGCTCGGCATCATGAAGGAGATCGAGCCGACGGCGCCGACCGAGGATTCGGCCAATGAGGGATCGATCGACCTGCCGCGCGGCCTGCTGGAAGCGGTGGCGCTACTCGAGGACGAACCCGCCTTCGAGGAGATCTTCGGCAAGCAGTTCATAGGCCTTTATGCCGGCGTCAAGCGCGGCGAGTTCGAGACCTTCATGCAGGTGATCAGCCCCTGGGAGCGGGAATTCCTTCTGCTCAACGTGTGAGGGAAGCATCATGGCATCGCAGGAGACGTGGCAGAGCCCGATCGCGCCCGGGCTGTCCTGGTATCAGGCAACCGTCGGGGAGCGGCCCACCTATCCCGCTCTCGACGGATCGAGAACATGCGACGTCGTAATTGTCGGCGGCGGTTATACCGGCCTGCAGGCCGCCTATAATCTTGCCAAGTCAGGCGTTTCGGTGGTCCTGATCGAGGCCTGCCGCTTCGGCGACGGAGCGTCCGGGCGCAATGGCGGCCAACTGGGTACCGGTCAGCGATGGTGGCCGGAAGAACTCGAGGAGAAGATCGGCTACGAACGCTCGAAGGCGTTGTTCGACCTTGCCGAGACGGCCAAGCACCATCTGCTCGATTTCGCCCGCGAGCACCAGATCGAGATCGACTATGTGCCCGGCCAGCTCAATGTCGCACACAAGGCAAGCTACAAACGCGACTATTACGAGAATGCCGAAATCGCCGCCTTGCGCTACGGCTATCCGCATCTCAGCTTCATGGACGAGGAGGAAACGCAAGAGAGGCTCGGCTCGAAGCGTTTCCATTGCGGCGTGCGCGATGTCGGCACCGGCCATATCCATCCGCTGAAGCTGCTGGTCGGGCTGGCGCGGGTCGCCGCCAATGCCGGTGCTGAAATCTTCGAGATGACCACGGCAACGGCGATCCGCCAAAGCGGCGGCAAGGTGACGATCGAAACGGAAAGGGGAACGATCACCGCTGAGCGCGCGCTGATCGCCTGCGACGGCCATATCGACGGCCTCGAGCCGGTGACGGCGAGCCATGTCATGCCGATCCGCTCCTTCATCGGCGCCACGGCGCCGCTCGACGGGCATCCCGATGTGCTGCCCGGGGGCGAGGCCGTGGCCGATTCGCGCTTCGTCGTGCGCTACTTCCGCAAATTCGGCGACGGCCGCCTGCTGTTCGGCGGACGCGAGGCCTATACCTCGGACAATCCGCGGGACATTTCGCTGCACATCCGCCGGCAGATTGCCGAGATCTACCCGGACCTGAAGGACATCGAGATCACCCATGCCTGGGGCGGCAGCGTCGGCATCACCCTGCCGCGCCAGCCCTTCGTGCGCGAGGTCATGCCCGGCGTCATCTCGATCGGCGGTTATTCCGGCCATGGCGTCATGCTGTCAAACTACTGTGGCAAGCTCTACGCGGAAACGGTGCTTGGAAAATCTCGCGATCTCGACCTCTTCACATCGCTTGATATTCCAGCCTTTCCCGGTGGTCCCCGCATGCGGGCGCCGTTGCTTTTCCTCGCCTTGTCGTGGTTTGCACTTCGCGACAAGTTTTAGTCCTATTGCGGATTTCATCTTCCGGAAATTCGCTCTAAAACCGGTGCCTGAGAGATTCATTGCACTGCACACTGGCTTTTTTAAATCGATTAGATTAAAAGAGCCGTCAACCAAGCCTGATTGAGAGACAAGCTCATGAGCAGCCAAATCATTCCCGTTGAGCCTTTTGATTACGTCGTTTTCGGCGGCAGCGGCGACCTTGCCGAACGCAAATTGCTGCCCGCCCTTTATCATCGCCAGATCGAAGGCCAGTTCAGCGAACCGACTCGCGTGATCGGCGCCTCGCGTAGCCCGTTGACCCATGAGGAATACCGCAATTTTGCCCGCGATGCGCTGAAGGAACACCTGAAGAAGGGTGAATATGACGAGGCTGAGGTGGAGAAGTTCTGTGCCCGGCTTTACTACGTCTCGGTCGATGCCCGCACCGACAGCGGCTGGGATCAGCTGAAGAAACTGCTCGATGAGGGCAAGGAGCGTGTGCGCTCCTTCTATCTGGCGGTCGCGCCCGGCATCTTCGGCGACATTTCGCAGAAGATCCACGACCACAAGTTGATCACCAAGTCGACCCGCATCGTCGTCGAGAAGCCGATCGGCCGCGACCTCGCCTCGGCGCTGCAGCTCAACGACACGATCGGCCGCGCCTTCAAGGAAGAGCAGATCTTCCGCATCGACCATTATCTTGGCAAGGAGACGGTGCAGAACCTGATGGCGCTGCGCTTCGCCAACGCGCTCTATGAGCCGCTGTGGAACGCCAACTATATCGACCACGTGCAGATCACCGTGGCTGAATCGGTCGGCCTCGAAGGCCGCGCCGGCTATTACGACACGGCGGGCGCACTGCGCGATATGGTGCAGAACCACATCCTGCAGCTGCTCTGCCTGACGGCGATGGAAGTGCCCTCGTCAATGGATTCGGAAGCCGTGCGTGACGAGAAGTTGAAGGTGCTGCGCGCGCTGAAGCCGCTCAATGCCTCCAACGTCGAGCAGGCGACGGTCCGCGGCCAGTATCGCGCCGGCGCATCGGGTACCGGCCCGGTCAAGGGCTACCTCGAAGAGCTCGAAGGCGGTGTCTCGAACACCGAGACCTTCGTCGCCATCAAGGCCGAGATCAACAATTGGCGCTGGGCGGGCGTCCCCTTCTATATAAGAACCGGCAAGCGCCTGACCGGGCGCATGTCCGAGATCGTCATCACCTTCAAGCCGATCCCGCACGCGATCTTCGACCAGGCGGCCGGGCGCATCGTCGCCAACCAGTTGATCATCCGCCTGCAGCCGGATGAGGGCGTCAAGCAGTCGCTGATGATCAAGGATCCGGGTCCGGGCGGCATGCGCCTGCGCAACGTCTCGCTCGACATGAGCTTCGCCCAGGCCTTCAACGTCCGCAATCCGGACGCCTACGAGCGCCTGCTGATGGACGTGATCCGTTCCAACCAGACATTGTTCATGCGCCGCGACGAAGTCGAAGCCGCGTGGAAATGGGTGGATCCGATCCTAAAGGGTTGGGAAACGACCGGCCAGCAGGTGCAGGGCTATACGGCCGGCACCTGGGGACCGAGCCAGGCCATCGCGCTGATCGAGCGTGACGGCCGCACCTGGCATGACGAAATCTAGGACGAAATCGATGGCATCGACCCTGCATTCCTTCGCCAGCGCCGCAGACCTCGCCGGCAGCCTCGCCGATAAGGTCGCCGATACGCTTTCGGCAGCGATCGCCGCCCGCGGAACGGCGTCCATCGCCGTTTCCGGCGGCTCCACACCGAAGGCCTTCTTCCAGGCGCTTTCGACACGCGACATTGCCTGGGAAAAAGTGACTATCACGCTTGTCGACGAACGCTTCGTGCCGGCCGACAATCCGCGCTCGAACCATCTGCTGGTCGACGCCAATCTTCTTCAAAACAAGGCAAAGGCGGCGCGCTTCGTGCCGCTTTACCAGCCGGCACCTTCCGTCGAGGAAGCTGCAAGACTTGCGACGGCAAAAAGCGCCGAGATCGGCATCCCCTTCGACATCGTCATCCTCGGCATGGGTGGCGACGGCCACACCGCCTCGTTCTTTCCCGGCGGCAGCAATCTTGCCAAGGCGCTCGACGCATCGACGCCGCGCGGCATCATCACCATGGAAGCGGAAGGGGCCGGCGAGCCGCGCCTGACCTTCACCTTCTCCAGTCTTGAGGATGCCGCACTCCTGGTTCTCCATATCGAGGGCGAAGGCAAAAAAGACGTTCTCGCCAAGGCGGAAGGCAGCGGTGAAGAGGCAGAAATGCCGATCCGCGCCATTCTGCGCCGGGCCACTTCCCCGGTCGAGATCTACTGGGCTCCCTGATCCGCCGCAGATCTGAAATTCAGATCTAGGCCGGAGCCGCCGAAACACATAGAGACAACGAACAAGGCAGGGATTTTCCATGTCCGCTCATGCACGCATCTCTGCGATCACCGATCGCATCGTCGAACGCTCGAAGCCCACCCGCGAACGCTATCTCGAACGCCTGCGCGCGGCCGCCTCGCAGGGCGTGCAGCGCTCGGTGCTTGGCTGCGCCAACCTCGCCCACGGCTTCGCGGTCTGTTCCCCCGCCGACAAGGATGCGCTTGCCGGCGACCGCATCCCCAATCTCGGCATCATCACCGCTTATAACGACATGCTCTCGGCCCACCAGCCGTTCGAGACCTATCCGGCGATCATCCGTGAGGCAGCCGCCCAGGCAGGCGGCGTGGCGCAGGTGGCCGGCGGCGTGCCGGCGATGTGCGATGGCGTCACCCAGGGACAGCCGGGCATGGAGCTCTCGCTCTTCTCGCGCGACCTGATCGCCATGTCGGCGGGCGTCGGCCTGTCGCACAACATGTTCGATGCCGCCCTCTTCCTCGGCGTCTGTGACAAGATCGTGCCCGGCCTCGTGATCGCAGCACTCTCCTTCGGGCACCTGCCGTCGATCTTCGTTCCGGCCGGTCCGATGACCACAGGCCTGCCGAACGACGAGAAGTCGCGCGTCCGCCAGCTCTTCGCCGAGGGCAAGGTCGGACGCGCCGAACTGCTGGAAGCGGAATCGAAATCCTATCACGGTCCCGGCACCTGCACCTTCTACGGCACCGCCAATTCCAACCAGATGCTGATGGAGATCATGGGCTTCCACATGCCGGGCTCCTCCTTCATCAATCCCGGCACGCCGCTGCGCGAAGCGCTGACGCGCGAAGCTGCCAAGCGCGCGCTGGCGATCACCGCGCTCGGCAACGAATTCACGCCGGCGGGCGAGATGATCGACGAACGCTCGGTCGTCAACGGCGTCGTCGGCCTGCATGCTACCGGCGGCTCGACCAATCATACGCTGCACCTCGTCGCCATGGCGCGGGCAGCCGGCATCCAGCTCACCTGGCAGGACATTGCCGAGCTTTCGGAAATCGTCCCGCTGCTTGCCCGCGTCTATCCGAACGGACTTGCCGACGTGAACCATTTCCAGGCGGCCGGCGGCATGGGTTTCCTGATCAAGGAACTGTTGAAACACGGCCTGGTGCATGACGACGTGCGCACCGTCTTCGGCCAGGGTCTTGATGCCTATACGGTCGATGCCCGTCTCGGCGAAAAGGGCGCCGTCGTACGCGAACCGTCGCCGGAAAAAAGCGTCGATCCCAAAGTGCTCTCCAGCATCGAGACGCCGTTCCAAGCGAATGGCGGGTTGAAGATGCTGCGTGGCAATCTCGGCAAGGCGGTCATCAAGATATCGGCCGTCAAGCCGGAGCGTCACATCATCGAGGCGCCGGCGATCATTTTCCACAGCCAGCAGGAGCTGCAGGATGCCTTCAAGGAAGGCAAGCTCAACCGCGATTTCATCGCTGTCGTGCGCTTCCAGGGTCCAAAGGCGAACGGCATGCCGGAATTGCACAAGCTAACGCCGCCGCTCGGCGTGCTGCAGGACCGGGGCTTCCGCGTGGCGCTGCTGACCGACGGTCGCATGTCGGGCGCATCCGGCAAGGTGCCGGCGGCGATCCACGTCACCCCGGAAGCGGTCGATGGCGGTCCGATCGCCCGCATCCGCGAGGGCGACATCATTCGCCTGGACGCGATCAAGGGCACGCTCGAGCTGCTCGTCGATGCGGCCGATTTGGCCGAGCGCGAGCCGGTGACCGTCGATCTCTCCGACAATGAATTCGGCATGGGCCGCGAGCTCTTCGCACCGTTCCGCCGCGCCGTCGGACCTTCGGACCAGGGTGCGAGCGTGCTCTTCCACCACTGAGCGTGGTCACTGGAGACAGACAAAAACCCACGGGGCGCGCGCAGCACCCCGTGGGTTTTTGATTTCAGTCGGATGGTCCCTCAGGCCCGGATATCGAGAACGTAGTCGCGGTGGGCCGGATGGGTGCTGTAGACGAAGATCTTGTTCAGCTCCTTCTGCGTCAGCAGGCGCAGGAAGCGCACGTCGATCGTATTGTTGACGTTGACCTTCATCAGCAGGCAGCCGACCTTGGTGATGCGGGCATCCGGAATATCAAGATAGAACTGCTTCGGCAGGCTGAACTGAGTCAGGATCGCGAGTGTCGCGCTGCTCATCGAGATCCGGACAATGTCGCAGCGGCGCGAAGCCGCGTGCATGACGCCCTTCTCCGTATATTCGATGCGCGCGGCATTCATCGTGTCCTCCATTTTGAACCGCGCCTCGCGATCGTACATGAAGGATTCTTCCTTGCTCAGGAAATGAGATTTTGGCTGTGACGGATTGGAAGCGGCCACGTGCTTATCCCCCTCATAAATTGACGAGGAAAAGGTAGCAGCCGATCTTTAACAGAAAGTGAGAATTCGGCCCGTCCTGCACAATTCCTGGGGTAATCACCCCAAAAATGGCCGCCTCATTTCCGGTAGGTATGACCGGTTGCGTCAAAGAGATGCAACTTCTGCCTGTCGGCGGCAAACCGCATCCTCTGGCCCTTCTTCACATCGTAGATGCCGGGCAACTTGACGACGATCGGCTCGCCGGGAACCAGGCCCTCGATATAAAGCAGCGTCACTTCGCCGAGCGCTTCGACGATCGACACTTCACCTTCGAAAAGGTAGTCGGCGCCGTCGGCAACCCCGAGATCCTCCGGACGAACGCCGAAGCTTGCCTGCTTGCCCATTTCCGACGCGTCGGTCGCCACATCAAGGGTCACCGACATGCCGCCGGTCAGCGTCACCGTCGTTTGGCTTCCGGTGCCTAATATCGTCGCGGGGATGATGTTCATCGCCGGCGATCCGATGAATTTCGCAACGAAGAGGTTTGCCGGGCGTTCGTAGAGGTCCAGCGGCGCGCCGACCTGCTCGATATTGCCGGCGGAGAGAACGACGATGCGATCGGCGAGCGTCATCGCCTCGACCTGATCATGGGTGACGTAGATCATCGTCGTATCGGCCATCTGTTCGTTCAGACGGGCGATCTCGATGCGGGTCGCGACGCGCAGCGCGGCATCGAGGTTGGACAGCGGCTCGTCGAACAGGAAGACCTTCGGATCGCGGCAGATGGCGCGGCCGATTGCCACGCGCTGGCGCTGGCCGCCGGAAAGCGCCTTCGGCAGGCGACCGAGATATTGGGTCAGCTGCAGGCTCTCGGCCGCCGCCTTGACGCGGCGATCGATTTCCTGCTTGCTTTCGCCAGCGATCTTCATGCCGAACGCCATGTTATCGAAGACGGTCATATGCGGGTAGAGCGCATAGGACTGGAAGACCATGGCGATGCCGCGCTTGGAGGGCGGCACGTCATTGACGAGATGGCCATCGATATACATCTCACCGCCGGTGATCGCCTCGAGACCGGCGATCATGCGCAGAAGCGTGGACTTGCCACAGCCGGACGGACCGACGAAGACGATGAATTCTCCCTGCTTGATATCGAGGTCGATACCGTGGAGAACATCCACGGAACCGTAGGATTTGCGGATATCCTTCAGCGTCAGTCCAGTCATTTCTCTCTCCCCTGCGTTCTTTAGGCGAGACGGGCGAAATACGCCCCCCAGGCCGGAATATCGATCTTGTCGCCATAGTTGTTGCTGGTAAAGCCGTGGCCCGTCAATGCCTGCCATTCTCCCGCAGGCAGAATGACGCTGGCCTCGCCCGGGCTCATATTGAAGATGCAAAGCAGCTTCTCATTGCCGTATTCACGGGTGAAGACCAGCGTATCGCCCTGTGTTTCCTCGAATTCGATCTCGCCCTTGGCAAAAGCCGGGTGCAGCTTGCGGAAGGCGATGAAGCGGCGGTAGTGCTCCAGCACCGAAGCCTCGTCGCCCAGTTGGACGCTGACGGCACGCAGGATATGCTCGACCGGCACTGGCAACCAGGGCTTGACCGTCGAGAAGCCGCCCTGGGCGACCTGGCTGTCCCAGACCATCGGCGTGCGGCAGCCGTCGCGGCCCTTGAATTCCGGCCAGAACTGGATGCCATAGGGGTCCTGCAGATCCTGATAGGCGAGATCGGCCTCGGTCAGCGCCAGTTCCTCGCCCTGATAGAGGCAGACGGAGCCGCGCATCGTCATCAGCAACGAGGCATAGAGCTTGGCGAAGGCGTCGTGATCGGCGACCAGCCCGCCCCAGCGGCTGACATGGCGCATGACGTCGTGATTGGAGAAGGCCCAGCAGGCCCAGCCATCCGGTGCGGCGGCTTCGAAATCCTGCATCACCTCCTCGACCCGCTCCGGCGTCAGCGGATCGGGCGCCAGGAACTCGAAGGCGTAGCACATATGCATCTTGTCGTTGCCGGAGGTGTATTCACCGACGATTTCGAGGCCGCGCTGGCTGTCGCCGACTTCTCCGACGGCGGCGATTGCGGGGAATTCCTCGAGAACGGCGCGGAAGCGCTTCAGGAAGGCAAGGTTTTCGGGCCGGTTCTTGTCGTAGAGATGCTCCTGAAAATTATAGGGATTGACGGCCGGCGCCGTCGAGGCGTTGCGGCGTTCGGGCGCAAGCGCCGGATTGTCGCGCAGCTGCGTGTCATGGAAATAGAAATTGATGGTGTCGAGGCGGAAGCCGTCGACGCCGCGATTGAGCCAGAAGCGTACGACATCGAGCAGACGGTCCTGCACCTCAGGGTTATGCAGGTTCATGTCCGGCTGCGAAGTCAGGAAATTGTGCAGGTAATATTGCATGCGCGTCGGATCCCACGCCCATGCCGAGCCGCCGAAGATCGACAGCCAGTTGTTCGGCGGCGTGCCGTCCGGCTTGGCATCGGCCCAGACATACCAGTCGGCCTTGGCGTTGGTCTTGCTGGAGCGGCTTTGCACGAACCAGGGATGCTGATCCGAGCTGTGGGAGATGACGAGGTCGATCATCACGCGGATGCCGAGGCGATGGGCCTCGGCGATCATCGTGTCGAAATCCACCAGCGTGCCGAAGATCGAATCGACATTCTCGTAGTCGGAAACGTCATAACCGAAATCACGCATCGGCGAGGTGAAGAAAGGCGAGATCCAGATCGCATCGACGCCAAGGCTTGCCACATGCGGCAGGCGGGCGGTGATGCCCTTCAGGTCGCCGATGCCGTCGCCGTTCGAATCCTGGTAGGAGCGCGGATAGATCTGATAGATCACCGCGCCGCGCCACCAGTCCTTGTCAGGGGTCGAGATCGATTGGGAAGCCACGTTCATGGAATATCCTGTTTGAAGTCACGGTCGGGAATGGTCAGCCTCCCTTGACCGAACCCGCCAGCAGACCGCGCACCAGGTAACGCTGCAGCCCGAAGAAGACGAGCAGCGGCACGATGATGGTGACGAAGGCTGACGCCGTCAAAATCTCCCAATTGCCGCCGCGTGAGCCGAGCAGCGCGTTCAGGCTGCCGGTCAGCACGATGTGGTCCTTGTCGGTGCCGAGGAAGACCATGGCGACGAGCAGGTCGTTCCACACCCATAGGAACTGGAAGATGGCGAAGGAGGCGAGTGCCGGGAAGGAGAGAGGCAATACGATGCGGACGAAGATCTCGAAATCGCTCGCGCCGTCGACACGGGCGGATTCGATGATTTCCTTCGGCAGGCCGGCGATATAGGCCCGCAAGAGATAGATGGCGAGCGGCATGCCGAAAGCGGTATGAGCCAGCCAGATGCCGGGATAGGTCTTCGACGGCTGGCCGAGCATGTTGCCGATCTCGTTGTAGAGACGCAGCAGCGGGATCAGCGACATCTGCAGCGGCACGACGATGAGGCCGACGACGAGCGCAATCAGCAGCGCTCGGCCGGGAAACTCCATCCAGCTCAGCGCATAAGCGGCGAAAGCGGCAATCAGGATCGGGATGATCGTCGCCGGGATCGTCACGGTCAGCGAGTTGATGAAGGATTGGCCAATGCCCTCGCCTCTTAGAACCGTGTTGTAGTTCTGCATCGTGAATTCCGGCGGCGCCGAGACGGATGCATAGATGCGCCGCGGGCGTTGGTCGGGCGAAAAGGCGGCGTTCTTCACATAGCGATAACTGCCGTCGCTGTTGATCTGGAGGGTTTCACCGTCGCCGAGATCGGCGGTCTCTCCGGCTTTAAAGGCGGCCGGCTGCTGCACGCGGTTGCCGAAGGCCTTCACCTCGCGGCCGGTCTGGCCTTCCAGCACATTGCCTGCAATGACATAGGCGGCACCTTCCTGCTGCTGCTGGTCCGGTGTGCCCAAGCGAACGGCAACGGTCTGCGTCGAGCCGACGAAGGCCGTCCACCAGCCGGAGACGACGATCTGGTCCTTGTCGCGCAGCGCGCTGACGAAGATGCCGAGCGTCGGGATGAGCCAGATGATGACAATCAGCAGAACGGCTGCGTGAACGAAGAGACGGGCGGGACCGATCTTGAAATAGCTTCCGATAGCGGTCATCTCAGTGCCCCTTCAATTCGCGATTGGCGCGGCGCACGTTCCAGACCATGATCGGCGTGACGGCGAGCATGATGATGATGGCAATGACCGCGCTTCGGCCGGAATCGCCGCCGCCGCGGAACATCCAGTCGAACATCAGGTTCGCCAGCACCATCGTCTGCCACTGGCCGTTGGTCATGGTCAGCACGATGTCGAAGACCTTGAGGACGAGGATGGTGATCGTCGTCCAGACGACTGCGATGGAGCCCCAGATCTGCGGCACCATGATGCGCCAGAAGATCTGCCAGCCATTGGCGCCGTCGATGACGGCCGCTTCGATCGTCTCTTCCGGAATGCCGCGAAGAGCCGCCGACAGGATGACCATGGCGAAACCGGTCTGGATCCAGATCAGAATGATCATCAAGAAAAAGTTGTTCCAGAAGGGAATGGAGATCCACACCTCCGGCGTGCCGCCGAAGGTCTGGACGATGGCGTTCAGCAGGCCGATCTGGACGTCGTTGCCGCCGCGATATTCATAAATGAATTTCCAGATGACCGAGGCGCCGACGAAGGAGATCGCCATCGGCATGAAGACGATGCTCTTGGCGATATTGCCCCACCAGATGCGATCGGTCATCACGGCGATGACGAGGCCGAAGAAGGTGCAGGCAGCAGGCACCACGGCGAGCCAGAGGATGTTGTTGAAGATCGCCTGGCGGAATTCGCGGTCGCCGAGCGCCCATTTGTAGTTGGCGAGGCCGACGAACTGCAGACCGGCGCGGTCGTAGAAGGAGAGGATGAAGGTCGCAACGACGGGATAGACGAGGTAGACGATGAGCAGGAACAGCGCCGGGCCGATGAACAACCATGGCCGGATCAATGCGCGGCGGTTGAGGTTCCGCGATGCGGCGCGGATGTCGCCGTCCTTCACAGGCAGAGCCATATCCAGGATCTTGTTCGAAAAATAGAAATAGGCCGAGCACACGATCACGGCGGCGACCACGACACCCAAAGCGGACACTATCTGCGACAGCATTTCGTCCCTCCCCTGCTTCCCCTGATCTTATTCCGACCGGTTTTTAATTCTGACGGGTCGACCCCGGTCACCGTCAATCTCTTTGATTGCCTGATCACAATATATCCTGCGATGGCCGGGCTCTTTGCGAGCCCGGCCAGTCATGCAAGCCATGCCGCCGGCAAGCCGGCGGCATCATTTTGAAGGATTACTTGATGCCGTCCCAGGCGCTCTGGATTTCGCCAGCGGCCTCTTCAGCGGACTTGCCGCCGACGAAATCGACCATGCCCGTCCAGAAGGCGCCGGCGCCGATCTTGCCCGGCATCAGGTCGGAACCGTCGAAGCGGAAGGTGGTGGCGGAGGTCAGGATATCGCCTTCCTTCTTCATCTGCGGGTTGGCATAGGCCTCGGTGCTGACGCCCTTATACGGTGTCAGGAAGCTCGACTGCGCCATCCAGACCTCATGGGCGATCGGGGTCTTCAGGAAGTCGATGAAGGCGCGAGCAGCCTTCGAGTCCTTGGCGATCGAGACGAGCGTGCCGGCGCCCAGAACCGGCTTGCCGAGTTCAGGATGCGAAGCAAAGGTCGGCATGTAGAAGAAGTCGGCATCCTGGCCGAGCTTCGTGCCTTCAGGGAAGAAGGACGGGATGAACGAGGCCTGATGGTGCATGTAGCACTTCGGCGGAACTGCGAAGAGGCCCTTCGGGCTGTCGCGGAAATCGGTCGAGGCCACGGCTGCGACGCCGCCATCGACGTATTTCGCGTTCTTGGCGAACTTGCCGAACTCGTCGATCGCGGCAACGACGGCCGGATCGGTGAACTTCAGCTCGTTGGTCGTCCACTTGTCGTAGGCTTCCGGCGGCTGCATGCGCAGCATGATGTCCTCGACCCAGTCGGTCGCCGGCCAGCCGGTGGCGCCGCCGGAACCGAGACCGATGCACCAGGGAACGCCGCCGTCCTTGACGATCTGGTCGGTCAGGGCATGCAGCTCTTCCATGGTCGTCGGGATCTTGTAACCGGCTTCCTCGAAGTTCTCCGGAACATACCAGACCAGCGATTTTACGTCGGCCTTGTAGGGGAAGGCGTAGAAGGCCTCCTTGCCGTCCTTGCCCTTGTAGGTGCCGTAACCGACCCAGCTGTCGCCGGCGCCGTAATTGTCCTTGATCCACTTGGAGTTGTCATCGCCGAGCGGCGTCAGGAAGCCCTTGCTGGCGAGATCGGCCAGGAGGCCGGGCTGCGGCAGAACGGCAATGTTCGGCGGCGAGCCCGCCTGCGTGTCGATAACGATCTGCTGTTCGTAGTTTTCGGAAGAGGAGTATTTGGCATCGATGCCGGTGGCTTCGGTGAAATAGGCAAGCACGCTCATGAAGAACGCCTCGTCCTCGCCACGCCACGGCCCGAAGATCGTCAGCGGCTGACCCTTCAGATCGGCATGCGCAGCCTTGAACTCGTCATAGCTCTTCCAGTTGAACTTGGAATCCTGTCCCGGGGCAAATTTCAAATCGGCCGCGGACGCAGCACCGGCAAAAAGCGCTGCCACGGCAACGCCCATCAAAAATGACTTTTTCATGTGATCAACCTCCCATCACAATCCCAACAGCACCGAATTCCCTCAATAAAAGAAATTTCAAAGCGCTTTGACACCCAACTCATTCCACTTTCGGTGGAATGGAGTCAAGTTAATTCGCGAAAACCCGCTGTGAATACGCCAGATATCGGGGCATATCGCGGCGTAACAGCGCCTATCGGGAAATATGGAGCGATTTTTCTTGAGTCAAGCGCGCCAGATGATACATAATTGAAAGCGCTTTGGATGCCTGGGAGGCGGCATGCATTTTCAAGACGGCTGACGGGCGGGGCTGGGAGGAAGCATAGCAGGTGAATCTCAAACAGCTATCGGAATTGCTGGGGCTGTCTCAGACGACGGTGAGCCGGGCGCTCAACGGCTATCCCGAGGTCAATGAGGCGACCCGGGAGCGCGTGCTTCAGGCTGTCAAGGAAACCGGATACAGGCCGAACAAGGCGGCGCAGCGGCTTGCGACCGGCAAGGCAGGCTCGATCGGCCTGGTCATGCCGACGGCGCCCGGCCACCAGTCCGACGTGCATTTCGGTGAATTCCTGGCAGGGCTCGGCGAAGAGGCCGTGCGCCACGATTTCCACTTCGTCATCATGCCAGCCGACCCGGATGACGAGGTAGCGGCGCTGCGCCGCCTTGCGATCAGCGGCAATGTCGATGCCCTGTTCGTCGCCTATATGCGCGGCCACGATCCGCGGCTCGCCATGCTGAAATCGCTCTCCATGCCTTATGTCGTACACGGCCGATCCTTCGGTTCGGAGCCGGACTATCCCTATCTCGACATCGACAATGAAGGCGCCTTCTACGACGCGACGCGGCTCTTGCTGCAGCTCGGACATACGCGCTTTGCGCTGATGAACGGACCGATGCATCTCGATTTCGCCATCCGCAGGAAGAACGGCGTCATATCAGCCCTTGCCGAGCGCGGGCTCGCGCTCGAGGAGGGTTGCATGAGCCACGCGCTGATGACGGACGAACAAGGCCTGCTGTCGATGGAACATTTCCTGCAATTGCCGGAGCGGCCGACGGCCATCCTCTGCTCCAGCACGGTGCTGGCGCTTGGCGCGATCCGCGCGGTCAACCAGGCCGGATTGCGGCTCGGTGAGGATATCTCACTGATCGCCCATGACGACGTGCTGCCGCTGCTGAAACCGGAAAGCTTTTCCGTGCCGCTGACGACGACCCGCTCTTCATTGCGGGCGGCGGGCGTTCGCATCGCGCAGCGGCTGATCGGCACGGTGAAGCATGCCGGCCCCTTCCCCGACCAGGAGCTCTGGAAGACCGAGCTGATCGTCAGGGCCTCGACCGGTCCTGCCCCGCGGCCGTAATCAAAACTGGGGCGGCGTCCGCCCCGCAGCGCGATGAGCGGCGATCACGGTGTTGGCCATCAGCATGGCGATGGTCATCGGCCCGACGCCGCCGGGAACCGGAGTGATGGTGCTGGCGACCGCCGAGACCTCCTCGAAGGCGACGTCGCCGACGAGCCGGGTCTTGCCCTCGCCTCTTTCGGGGGCTGCCACCCGATTGATGCCGACGTCGATGACCGTCGCACCTGGCTTCACCCAATCGGCCCTGACCATCTCCGGCCGGCCGACGGCGGCCACCAGGATATCGGCGTTGCGGCAAACTTCAGCAAGGTTCTTCGTCCTGGAATGAGCGATCGTCACCGTCGCATTGGCATTGAGCAGCAATTGCGCCATCGGCTTGCCGAACAGGTTCGAGCGGCCGATGACGACGGCGTTGAGGCCGGAGAGATCCTCGCCATGGGTGCGGCGGACGAAGACCATGGCGCCGGCCGGGGTGCAGGAGACAAGTCCGGTTTTCAGGTCGCCGGTGGCGAGCTTGCCGGCATTGACGACGCTCAGGCCGTCGACATCCTTTTCCGGCAGGATCGACTGGATGATCGCCTCGCTGTCGAGCGGCTTCGGCAAGGGCAGCTGCACCAGAATGCCGTGGATCGACGGATCGGCGTTGAGGGTGGCGACGAGAGCTGCCAGATCCTCCTGCTTCGTTTCCGCCGGCAGCGTGTGCTGAACGGACTTGAAGCCGCACTCCTTGGCCATGCGGCCCTTGGAGCCGACATAGGCGTGGCTTGCCGGGTCGTCGCCGACGATGACGACCGCAAGGCCGGTGGTGACGCCGCTGCTCTTTTCCAGCGCCGCCGTCGCACTCTTGACCGTCTGAATGACCGATGCAGCTACGTTCTTGCCGTCGATTACTGTCGTCACGCGTCTCTCCGCCCTGTTTCACGCAATCTATGGATACTCGGCGAGCGTCAATTGCCCGCTAACGCCCTATCCTGTCGGAAAGCGGCAATGCAATAGCAAGCTTGCAAGGAAATGTTCGTTCAGCGCAGCGGCTGGCGCGCTTCAAGCGCATGAACACGAAGCCGGTCGCGCAGGCCGGAGATTTCGGAGCGCAGCAGCTCCATTTCGTCGACAGGCGCGGGGGCCGGCACAGGCATCGAGGGCAGCGGGGCCTGCGGCCGGGATACGGGCATTTTCTCGCTTGCGGAATCGGCGACGGGCCTCCGCAGCCGGAGCAGGAAAGCCGCAACAAGGCTTATCGCTACGCCCGCCGCGGCACCGGTCAGCGCGCGGCCGATCAGACCATCGCTTCCCGATACTGCCGTTGCCAACGCCGGCTTCAGGAGAACGATACGACCGTCGGCGGCCGTTTCCACCGCCGCGGACGTCGCGTCTTCGAGCCGCGAGCGCGCGGCATTCGCCTTTTCGCTGAGTTCGGTCAGGCGTGACAAATCGACGCCGGTGTCCCTGCTCTGGGCGATCAGCGTGTTGCGGCGATCGTTCAGGCCCTTGCGCGCATTGACGGCGGCCTTAGCAGTGAGGTTGGCTGTCTGGGCAAGACGGGTAAGCTCCTTGCCCATATTCTCCTTGAGACCGTCCGTTTCGGCCTGCTGCTGCAAGAGGCGCGGATGGCGCGGGCCAAGCTCGGCCGAAAGCTGCGCAAGCGTCGTTTTGGCGACGGCATATTTGTCGCGCCAGTCCTGTAGCGCCGGCGAAAGCATATCGGAGGGGAACGAACCGTCGAGCACTTCGGCAAGTTTTGCGGCCTTGAGCCGGTCGGCCTGCGCCTTGGCGGCAAGGATATTCTGGTCTGCCTCTTTCAGATCGGCATCGAGCCGGTCGATCTGGCGGCGAAGATCGATCGCTACCTTGACATTGCCCTCGCCGCTCTTCGCGGTGAAGGCGGCAAGCTCCGCTTTCACTTCGTCATAGGTTTTACGCAAGGCGGTATCGGTCTCGACGTTGCCGCCGGCTCCGCCTGCTGCGGAAACCGCTTCGGCAAGCCTTGCGGCTATGCGCATGGATTTGCCGCTGTCGCCGGTCGTCACCCTGACGAGGATCGTGCCGGCGGCGGCATCGGGCAGTATCTCGACCGCATGTTTCAGAGTGGCCTCGGCGCGGGAGGCCGAATCGGCAGCAGCACCGGTCGCCGAGAGCAGATCGAGCGCGACGCCAAGCGCATTGGCGCTGGCGCCGGCAAATTCGGGATCATGATCGAGTTTCAGGGCGGCGACCGTCGAAGCAACCATCCGCGCCGACAGCAGCCCTTTCGCCGCGGCCTGGGTGAAGGCAGCGCGGCTTGCGGCATCCGCCTTCACGGAAAGCGTCGCCTCGGCACGGTAGAGGGCCGGCGAAGCTGGCATCAGCGCCGGCAAGCCCGCGCCGATGATCGTCGCGGCGCCCACCATCATCGCAAGACCGATCCCGTTCGCCCGACGCCGCGGCGCTACCGGCCGGGGCTCGGCGGGTTCTTCACGGACCGCGGCCAACGGTTCGGGTGAGATCATCGGCTGGTCGGCCGGAACGCTCAGCTCTTCATCGCCCGCCGGCTCCTGAAGAAGCGGATGGCCGACGTCGTTGGCGGCCCGGAGGCGGTTCCCGAGGATGGTTTCGATGCGGTCGACCAGCGGTGCGGTGCTCGCCGCTCTTGCGCGCTGCTCTTCCAGCGCGCGGCCGATGGCGCGCAGCAATTCGGCCTCGGGCGGCGCGATATCAGGCCGGCTTGACCGGGGCGCCCCATAGGAATCGTCATGGGGGCGCGGCCCTGCGGCTGCGCGATCCTGGAAGCTGTTTCTGGCCCTGATATCGTACATTTGCGCCACATCTCATGCACATGATGGCCGAGTTCGTTCATCCGCACGAATGCAGATGATTAAGTGACTCTAAATATTCATGGCAAAGAAATGGTTAACCGCAGCGGGCAAGAATTGCTAAACCGCGCGTCCTGTTAGACACGCGGCGCTATTAGGTCAGCTCGCCTTCTTGCGGTCCGCCCGCGGCTGCAGTGCGCTGCCGTGCTCTTCCGGATGGCTGAGGATCCTTTCGCGCCGGCGGAAGCGGTAGCGCAGGACATGGAAGAGGAAGACCGGGATGCCGATGACGTAACGGCGCCAGAGGCGCGCCGGCTCCTGCAGCAGGCGATAGGCCCATTCCAGGCGCATCATCCGCACGGTCTTCGGCGCACGCGGGACGGCGCCGGAGACGAAGTCGAAGAGAGCGCCCACGGTCAGCACCAGGCGCGCATGATCGGCGCGGATATTGTTGTGAACCCATTTCTCCTGCAGCGGCGTTCCCATGCCGACGATCAGGATATCGAGCTTCTGGTGCTCGAGCTCCTCGATGACCTCAGTGGAATCGACCTTGTCGAAGTAACCGTCTGAAACGACGACGAATTCGTGCCAGGGCGCGTGCTTGCGGAAGTTTTCCGCGGCCGCCTCGACGACCGAGCGCTTGCCGCCGATGAGACCGATGCGGCGCGGAGCCTCCATGAAGGTCAGGAAGGCCGGCACGAAATCGGTGCCGTTCAGATTGGCAGGAAACGGCGAGCCATGGGCGATCTGCGATGCGATATTGAGACCGATACCGTCAGGCAGCACCAGATTGTGCGACATGATCCGATAATATTCATCGTCGCGTAGCGTCGTCAGCATGTTGTGGGCGTTGACGAAGCAAACCACGGTCTGGCCGACGGGAATGGAGGCCAGCTCGTTGATGAAAACGAGGGCGTCGTCCCAGCCGAGATCGCAGACCGGCAGATCGAAGATCGTCCGCCGCGATGCGAGCACCGCGAAGTTTGCAATCAGATTCATTCCTACCTCCTGCCGAGGGTGCTGCATGCGCCCGACATCCCGGAAAACAAGCCCATATTTCCGCACCGGAGGTCTCGAAAGGACCGGTCGCGTCCCGCCGGGGCGCGTCGCTCCGATCCCGGATAAGCGGCGCATGCCAAGCTGTGACACCTCATATAACAGGACGGTTTCAAACAACCCTTAGGAAAATTCCTTGAATTTCTATGCTCGTATAAGTGGTTTATTAACCACGCTCGCCAACGACAAACGGCGCCCTCGGGCGCCGTTTGTCGTTGATGATCGAATGATGTCGAAAGCATGTCGCGCAAAAGTGTGCAGCGGTTTTGCGACAACGACATGCGTAAAAAACAAATACCCAGAGCGCGAGGAGCGAATCTGAAAGATCGCGACGCGCTTTAGTGGGCCGCTGGCGCCGGTGCTTCGGCAGCCGGTGCGGTCTCGACGATCTTGACCGGTGCGCCCACCTTCTTCGGCTGACCGGCGGAGCTTTCCTTGACCTCTTCCTTGGAAAGATAGTCGAGCTGCTCCAGCATCACGTCGGCGACGTATTCGCCACCGAGGCGCTCGTTCATGCCCTTCTTGATCTCTTCGCGGAAAGCCTTCGGATCGAAGGATTTGATGTGGGCGATATCGACCATCTTGTTGCCGACCAGCAGGCTGAAAAGCTCGTCCGTCGTCATCTCGCTCAGCGGCAGCGTCACGCCTTTCAGCATGTCCTTGTTCATCATGAACGAAACGCGGCCGAGGAAATAGCCGGTGATCGCACCGTTGCCGATGATCGGCACCGTGATCGTTTCGCCCTTCACCAGTTCAAGCGCGCTCTGCTTGGAATCTGTTGCTGCGGGCGCCGGCGCGGTCGCCAGGTACACCGAGAAATAGACCGAGGCCAAGGTGATGGCGCAAACCCAGACACCGGTGAGGACGAGCTTGATCATCAGTTTCCACGCGCGGCGAATTGTTCCTGGGAATAGGTGCCGTCGGCGTCGGCGTCCTGAACTGCGTTCTTCAGCAGGTCGGCGACAGCGCGAACCGCTTCGAGATGCGCCTCCACGCGACGGGCATTCAGGACCAGCTTCTTCTTCAGGCCGTGCAGCTGATCGAGATGGGCAGCGGCAAGCTCGGCCGGATCGGTGTCGCGGAAAAGCGTCGACAGCTCGTAGAGGCAGCGGCTCTTATGGGCATTGGAGACCTTGAGATCGAACTGCGGGTCGTTGCCGATCCGGGTGTTCTCATTGTCGATGATCATTTCGAGGCGTCCGAGAACGGATTTGATCCTGTATTCGTTCGAAATTATTTCCATGGTACCCTCGGTTATGCTTCGCTTAGAGCATGATGCCAAAAACGTACGCGGTTTTCGGACAACAGCATGCTCCAACTGTTAATTGGAACGGGATTCGGATTTTGGCCAACCGGCCTAAGATCATCCTGTTCTATCGGTCTTGGCTTCGGCGGTCGGCGTGCCAAAGGTCTTGCGCTGGAAGTCGTCGATCATGCTGAGCGCGGTGTTGCGGTCATCGTCGTCTGTGGAGGCATTGACGATCTTGCCTTCCTGCCGGCGCAGAAGTTCGCTGTACATCTGCTTGGCAATGCCGATGCCGTCACCCTTGGCCATGGTGTTGCCGAGCTGTTCGGCCATCATGCCTTTCCAGATATCGCCGGTCGCGCCCTTGCCGTAGACCTCTTCGCTTTCGCTCGGCAGCATGGACTTGACGAAATTCTGCAGGACCATGGCCTCGAACTTCCGGTAGCTTTCCGGAACTTCCTCGGTCTTGGTGCGGTTCTGGATGTTGGCGAGGCCGCTCTTCTGGCCGACATGATCGAGAACGTCGACCGTGTTGGAGAAGCCCTTGCCATTCTCGGCGAGGCTCGTTGCGGCAAAGGCCGCACGATTTGCCTTCAACTTTTCCTGGGCCGCCTGAACCTGCATGGGGTCGGCAGCTTTGACAACGTCCAGGACCAGATCACTGGGAGGCGAAATAGCCACGTTACAATCCTCTGAATTTAAGATCGTAACGACTATGGTTTTTGAAGCTTGCTGGAGGCTGGCGTTGCGAATTGCTGATCGATGACATCGTAGACGGCGTTGTCATCGGCCTCGCGGCGCTCGGCCTCGAGTGCTTCCTTCATGCCCTCTTCAAAGCGGTCACCCTTGGCGCGCTCGCGCGCCAGCCGCATCTCGTGGATCTGCTGCATGCCGGTCAGCTGCTGGTCCTTGATGCTGAGCCTGCCGAATCGGTCGGCGTAATTCTGCGAGAAGGCATGGTGGACGGGGTCCATCGAGCCGAGCGCGAGGATGACGTCGTCCATCGCCACATTGACCTCGACACGCTGGCGGCTGGTTTCGGCCAGGTCGTTCTCGGCCATTCTTTCGATATGCCGCTGTACCGAGAGCAGTCGCTTGAGCTTTTGGGAGCGGCTCTTTTCGACCATGACAGCCTCATCGCCCGATATAGACTGAGCCGAAGGACTGGCCGAACTGGCTGACCATCGCCGCAATCGAGAAATAGATCAGGAAGAGCCCGCCCATCAGCAGATAGGGCGTGGAGATGAAGTAGACCGGGATCTGCGGCGCCAGCTTGTTGATGAAACCGATCGAGACGTTGAAAATCAGGCCGTAGATCAAAAACGGGCTCGACAGCCGCAGCATGATGTAGGTGGTCTGCTCCAGCGTGTCGGTAAAGGAGATCAGTGTCGCGCGCATCTGCATCATGCCGCCGAATGGCATGGTCGTGTAGGAATCGATCAGCGCGCGGAAGACGATGTGATGGAAATCCATGATGAAGAGGATCATCATGCCGGCAAAGGTGATAAAGGCCGACAGGCTGGTCTCCGGCGTGTCTTCGATGACGTCGGCGGAGCCCGGCTGGGTGTAGCCGACCATCATGGCGGTGATCGAGGCGGCGAACTGCATGCCGAGCGTGTAGATCCTCGCCAGCATGCCATACATCACGCCGATCAGCGATTCGCTGAAGATCAGGCCGATATAGGTTCCGGCACCGGTGTGAACGGCCGGATAGACGGTATCCCAGAGCAACGGCATGACGGCGATCGAGAGCGCCCCGGCGATGAAGACGCGCAGCTGTGCGGGCACGCGCGCCGAGGAAAAACCCGGAAGAGCCAGCACACAGCCACCGATCCGGCAAAAAACCAGAAACAGCGCGAGAACGGTCCCTTGCGGGTCTGTCATCATGAAATAGAGCCCAAAATCTTTATCTCGATGCCCTTGGCCAGTTCGACATGCGACAGGACCGGGAGCGTGGCGAACAGCCTCTCGATGATCATGCGCACATAGGAGCGTGTTTCCGGCGACGTGACAAGTGCGAATGGCAGGCCGCGATCCATGAACTCACGGATAACTTTGGTGGCCTGCTCGCTGAACTCCTCCAGGCTGCGCGGATCGATGTCGAATTCGATCACCTCGCCCTTGGCGTCGCGCTTCAGCGCCTGGTGGAAAGCGAGATCCCATTTGCTGCCCAGCCGCAGCACGCGCAGCACGCCGTTGTCGGCGAGGTCCCCGCAGAGCTGCTGGGCCATGCGGATACGGACATGCTCGACGATCTGCTCGGTCTTCCTGACATGCGGGGCGAGCTCGGCCACCGCCTCGAGAATGAGGTGCAGGTTACGGATCGAGACACGTTCGGCAAGCAGCAGCTTCAATACCGCCTGCAGGCCGGAATAGGACATGTGCGACGAGCAGATCTCGTCGGCGAGCTTCTTGTATTCGGGGTCGAGGCGATCGATCAGTACCTTGACGTCCTTGTAGGACAGAAGCTGCGGCAGGTTGTTGCGGATGACCTCGCTCATATGGGTCAGCACGACGGAGACATTGTCGATCGGCTGGAAGCCCTCGCGTTTCAGATCGTCGGCGAAGTTTTCGAGGATGGAGACGGCAGGCATGCCGAATGCGGGCTCGCGGATTTCGTCGCCGGGAATGCTCGGCCGGCGGCCAGCACCGGTAACGACGAGGACTTCGCCGACGCGCAGCAGGTTGGAAGCGACCGTCGTGCCGTGGATGCGGATCTGGTAGGACTTCTCGGCGATGGCGATATCGTCGGTCACCTTGATCTCGGGCACGACGAAGCCGTATTGCGTGGCGAACTTCTTGCGCATCTTGCCGACGCGGAAGGCAAGCTCCTGGTGGGCGCCGAGCAGGCGCGTCGAGACCATCTTGCCGAGTGCGAGCTCGATTTCGGAGGTGCGCAGCACCGCCTTGACCGAATCCTTTTCCAGCTCCTTATTCTGAACGACCTTCTTTTCTTCCTGCTCGCGGCGAAGCATGTTCTCTGCCTCGACTTGACGCGGGATGAACCAGGCGCCGAAGGCGAGAAGACCGCCGAGGACCACGAAGGGGATAAACGGCAGACCCGGCATCAGAGCCAGGATGAACATCAGCACCGCCGAGACGGAAAGCGCACGCGGATAACCGCTCAACTGGTTGACGACCGCCTGGTCGGTGGAGCCGGTGGTCCCGCCGCGGGAGACGAGAAGGCCGGCGGCGAGCGAGACGATGAGAGCCGGCATCTGTGCGACGAGGCCGTCGCCGACGGATAGCTTGACGAAAACGTCAGCGGCTTCGCCGATCGGCATGCCATGGCGGAAATAGCCGATGATGATGCCGCCGAAAATGTTGATGCAGGTGATGATCAGGCCGGCGACGGCATCGCCGCGCACGAATTTCGACGCACCGTCCATCGCACCGAAAAAGGAGCTTTCCTCCTCGAGTTCCCTGCGCCGGCGCTGCGCTTCCCTCTCGTCGATGATACCGGCCGAGAGATCGGCGTCGATCGACATCTGTTTGCCGGGGATGGCATCCAAGGTGAAACGTGCGCCGACTTCGGCGATACGCGTGGCGCCCTTGGTGATGACGATGAAGTTGATGGTGATGAGGATCAGGAAGACGATCAGACCGATGACGAAGTCGCCGGACATCACCAGGCTTGCAAAGCCGGCGATGACGCCGCCTGCGGCATCGTGGCCCTCATGGCCATGCGAAAGGATCACGCGTGTCGTCGCGATGTTCAGCGCCAGCCGGGTCATCGTTGCGATCAGCAGAATGGTCGGGAAAGACGAAAAATCGAGCGGCTTCTGGATCCACAGCGCGACCATCAGGATCAGCACCGAGAAGGCGATCGAGAAGGCCAGTCCCATATCGATCAGGAACGGCGGGATCGGCAGGAAGAGAATGCAGATAATGCCGATGATGCCGAGGGCAAATCCGACATCGCGCAGGTTGGGGGCGACTTTTGGAAGGGGGAGTGCAGGTGGTTGCGCCATGACGATTCCGTCTCTTCATGAGAGGAGGCGGACATGCAGTCCGCCCAATTCGGATCGAGAGTTAAATGGCGAAGCTTGCGCGAAGGTGGCTCAGAGCGGTTCAGCTTCTCATGGAAGCGTAGAACCGCTGCGCACTGTTACTGGATTGCTCTAGAAACCGGACTGGATGCGCGAGAAGACCAGATTGGTGAAAATCGAGATCTGCGAGCCGACGAAGGGTGCTGTGACCCCGACGGTGATCAGCACCGCTACGATCTTCGGCACGAAGGTCAGTGTCGCTTCCTGCACCTGAGTCAGCGCCTGGATCAAGGCAATGACGAGACCCACCACCATCGCCGCGATGACGGCGGGACCGGCGGCAATCAGGACGGTCCAGATCGCCGCCTGAAACAGATCCAATGCATCAGCTTCATTCATCCGAAGGCAACCTCATATCGCCTTGAAGCGGCCCCGCCCTGGCCGGACCGCCATTGATTGGTATCACCCGAGCTATGCGGCGCACCGGCGCCGTGGGTATCAGGTATCGCTGGTGTCGGTCGACGTGGTCGGCGCCTTGTCGGCAATAGTGATTCCCGCCTGCACGAGTATATTCCCGCCAGCCGTGGTTGTCGCAATGATTCCGTCGGAATAAACCTTGACGGATTCGATGGTGCCCTTGACCTTACCGTCGGCGCTTTCCATGTATTTGCCGACATAGCTGCTGGCCTGAGTAAGGCTCGAGCTTGCCAGAAGTGTGTCCAGCTTGGTGTTGGTCTGGATCGTCTGCTCGACCTGCGAGAAGCTTGCCAGCTGCGACATCTGCTCGCTGGCATCCATCGGATCGGTCGGATCCTGGTTCTTCATCTGCGCGATGAGCAGTTGAAGGAAATTGTCGTAGTTCAGCGTCGCCTTCGTCTGGGCCGTGTTCGTTGTGGTCGTCGAACTCGTTTTGGCCACGTTCGATGTTGCATCTACCGCCATGGTGCAATCTCCCTGCGAATCTGCTCGACCATCGTCGGCGGCATTTCGTGGTTGTTGAGGATATTGTCTTCGATGGCGTAAAGGCCGCGGATCGCCTTGAGTGCGTCGAAGGCACGGCCTGTCGAGACCAGCGCATCGATGCGCTTCAGTTCGGCGAGGATTTCCTCGTTCTTGAAGCAGGAGAGCAGCATGGTGATCGACTTGCGGAACAACGCCGTCGACTGGTCCTTGCCCTCAGGGTTGATGAGGATCATCTGCGCGATGAAATAGAGCTGACGCAGCGGCGTCGTGGCGCCCTCCGGCTGGAGGACGTGGTTTTCGAGAAGGAACGTCACATCATTCAGGAATTCCAGCGCGACCTTACGGTCGACGCGCAGGACGGCGCCGTTGATGAAGATTCTTTCTCCGGCTTTCAGAGAAATGCGAAGTGTGCTTTTCATTTAAGTCCATCCCTGATGATGGTGGTAACGTCGATGATGCCCTGGTAGTTATTAGACTGACGTTTTCTGATCCTGTCGCATTCCTTCAATATCCAGATCGCGATCGAGATGAGGTTGGCCCTGAGCCCGATCTCCAGCTGGTTGTCGGGATGTTTGAGATCCTCGATGAAGCTGATCCAGACCCGGCGTGTATAAAACAGGGCTTCAATGGCTTCCCGGCCGTATTTTTCCTTTTCGCGCGCCGCCGCCAGCAGGTCTATGGACCGGTCAAGAACCTGCCATTCCCGCTCTTTCGCGTCGGCCACCGAGTCCTGCATGACTTCGGCATATGAGAACTGATACATTCATGCATCCTTCTTTATTGCGCGCCTTTGATCATCAAAGGTAGTTTACTAGACTCAACTGCTGGATCTTCGAGACGATCGTGTAAGCCGTTTCAAGCTGCGTTTCCAAAGTCTTGACGAGGGTCGACGCCTCGTAAGGATCGACGCCCTGGAGATCGACGAGCTTGTTCTTGATGATGTTCGATTGAGCGTCGAGAGCGTCGTTCGACTTCTTGACGCGCTCTTGGGAAAGACCGAGCTGGCTTGCCTGGGTGACCAGGCCACTGGTCGCCTTCGCCGTGTAGCTGATCGCCTGCTTGGACACCGTGCTCATCGCATCGCTGCTGAGGCCTTGTCCCAACAGTGCCGAGGCCATCACCGAGGCGAGCGCGAAGTAACGCATGCCCTCGGAATTGGCATTGGTCGAGGATTCGATCACTTCGGAGTTGCTGATGCGGCTCGTCATGTTCTGGTTCGACGCCTGCGACCAACCGGTCGTCGGGTCGGTCCAGGCTGCCTGACTGAACATCGGCTCTACCGTCGTGGTGATGAAGGTGCTCATTTCGGCACCGGTCAGATCCTTGACCGCCTTCGGTGGGACAAGAGCGGCGGCGTATGCATTCAACTGCGTGACGATGGCGGCACTCGTCGCGGCCGTCTTGTCTGTCAGCGGCTGCACATCGGTGTTGATGCCCGAGAACAGATATTCGCCGTTTACCATGGTATTGGCCGTGTCCATCATGGTGGACAGGGCGCTGGTCGCCGACTGGATGGCGACGGTGATGCTACCGGGATCGTGGCTGCCCTGGAGCGCCGTCAGCTTCGAAACAAGGCCGTCGCCGACGTCCTTCATCTTGGAAAGGCCGAGCTGCGAGGATTCCATGCGCGCAGTGACAAGCGAGTTGCTTGATTTGATCGAGGCTATCCTGTCGACCTCGCGGCTGAAGTCCACGCTCCTGGCGGCGTTGCCGCCGAGCGAGACGCCGATATCGGCATAGACTCCCGTCGTCGCTTCCATCGTCGCCTTCGTCATCTGGTTCTGCGCCTGACGGATCGTCAACCGCATCGCATTCTGAATGGCCGAACTTGAAATAAATGAGCTCTTCATGGCTTAACTCGCAATATCCAGCAATGACTTCAACATTTCGTCAACGGCGTTCAGGATCTTGGTCGCCGCCTTGTAGGACTGCTCTATGTCGAGGAGCAACGTCAGCTCCTCGTCGAGGTTGACGCCCGTCTCGTTGGAATAGGCTTCGTCGGAGCGTGACAGCGCCGCCGAGGTGTTTTCCGCCGCCGTCGTGGCATTGCTGCGGTACTGTTCGAGCCAGCCAAGCGAATTCGTGGCGAATTCCATGATGCTGACGTTCGAATCGATGCCCGTCGTGGCGTCGAACCCGACCGGCGTCCCCGCCGCTGGGTCGAAATCGATGTCGGAGCCCAATGCAGTATAGAGACGATCGAGTTCAGTCGTATAACCGCTGGCGCCTGACGCGTTCAGGACGAGGCCGGTGACGTTGACGCCACCATCGCGCAGGCGCATCGGATCGCCGCCTTGCGAGGTGATGACGCGGCTGCTGACCGTGATGGTCGCCGCCATGCCGGCAACCGCGGTGGCGCCGGTATCAACCGTGCCGCCGCTCCAGGTAAAGAGGCCTGGCACATAGGCCGGGCCGGCTACCGTATTCTGCTCCTTGAAGAGCGAGACCAGGCCGCGGGCGACTTCGTCGAGCTGCTTCTGGAAGTTCGGAGCGATCTCGTCACGCACCTGGAGGAGAGACTGAAGGCTTCCCTGCCCCGTCGTCGTCGATCCGCTGCCGCGCGGAAGTGCCACACCGTCGATATAGACCGAATTGCCGGTGATGGTCGCGGTATAGACATCCTGAGACTTGAACGTCACCTTGCGCGGGATCGTCTCGAAGAGGATCGTCCCGTCAGACGTGCTCAGCACCATGTCGTTATTGTCGCGCGTCGTTGCGTTGACGCCGACGATCTGCGAAATCTGCTTGAGAGCCTTCTCACGCTCGTCGAGGGCGCCGGATGCATCCGCACCCGAGGCCGTGGCGGTCTTCACCGCATTGTTGGCCTTCTCGAAGTCGCTGAGAAGCGTATTCAGCTTATCGACGTCGGTGGCGATCTGCTTGTCGGCGGTGGCGCGGACGTTCTGAACGGATTGCGAGGCATTGTTCAGCGAGTTGGCGACGTCCTGCGCGGCGGTGATGGCGCCCTGAGCGGCGACGGTGCTGCCCGGCGTCGTGCGGAAGGCCTGAAGCTTCTGCTGGAAAACACCGAGATAGGTGGATGGCGACGTTTCGTAGTCGTTGCCACCCACAATCGACTTGAGGTCCTCAAGACCGCCGAGCAATGCCTGCTGGGCACTGTCCTGCGAGGATGTCTTCAGGTATTGGCGCAGCAGCGCCTCTTCCTGCGCCCGATCGATCTTGACGACCTGCGCGCCATTCAAGGACGTGGTGAGCATCGCCTGCCGGCGCACGTAATCTTTGTTGCCCGCATTCGAGATATTGTTCGATACGACACTGCTCTGAGTGCCAGTATTGTTGAATATGTTCTGCGCGGTATTAAGTGCTGACGTGAGCGACATGGCTTACCCGGTACCTTGCTTATCTCTTGAGGTTGACGAGAACGTCCATAATGTCGGATCCCGTCTGGAACACCTTGGAATTGGCGGTATAGCTGCGCTGCGATTCGATCATCTCGGTGAGTTCGCCGGCGAGGTCGACGTTCGAACCTTCGAGAGCGCCTGATTTGATCGTGCCGAGACCGTTGGTCTGCGGGAAGCCGGTGACGGTGACGCCCGACTGGCCGTTGGCGCTATAGACGTTGCCGCTCATCAGCGTCAGCTTGTCGGGGCTGGCGACGTTGGCCAGCGGAATGCGATAGAGCGGCTTGGTGCTGCCGTCTTCGTATTTCGCATAGACGATGCCGTCGCCATCAACCGTGACGTCCTTGACCGGGGTCGCTGCCTGACCGTTCGGCGTACCGGTGCCGGAGAAGTCGGCACCGAGCTGCGTGAAACCGGAGAAATCCATGGCGATCGTCTGGCCAGTCACCGTATCGGCGATGTTAACGGCGCCGCCCGTGAGCATCTTGCCATCGCGGTCGAAGGTCAGCGTTCCCGTGCCGACAGCGGCAGCGGCACCACCCGGGGCGTATGGGAAGGAGGTCGTGCCGCCCACCGCTGCGTCAGCGTTGCGGTAGATCGAAACCTGCCAGGTGGCGGCCGTACCTGTCGCCGGCGGCGGTGTCACGACGGAAGTCTTCGTGAAGTAGAAGTCGTACATCACCTTGTTGCCGAGACGGTCATAGGCGACCATCGAGACCTTCTTGGTGTCGGTCGTCGTCGTGGCCAAGTTGTCGCTCGGCAGCGTCGCAGGAGCAACCGGAGCGACCTTGGCGTTGGAATCGAGGTTGCCCTTGAAGACGCCTGATGTCGAGGCGATCGCGGTCAGACCATCCTGGTTGACATTGACGGGAACAAGGCCATCGAAGCCGTTGACGACGACGGCGGGAGCGCCGGAGTCGTAGGAATAGCCCATCAACATGAAGCCGGCGGCGTTGACGAGGTTGCCTTCGTCGTCCTTGGTGAAGTCGCCGGCGCGGGTCAGAACCGGGGTGCCGTCAGGACCCTGAACGATGAAGAAGCCGTCGCCCGAGATCGCAAGATCGGTGGTCGAGGTGGTGTAGGAAATATCGCCCTGGTCGGAGACGGCCTGGCGGACGGAGGTCTGAACACCGCCGGAATTGTAATTGCCGCCCGAGGAAGGCAGAACCAGCGACGAGAAGCTCGTCGACACAGCCTTGTAACCGGTGGTGTTAACGTTGGCGATGTTATCGGCGACGGTGCTGAGGCGGTTGGCCTGAGCGTTCATCCCCGATACTGCCGTCTTCATGCTGCCGAAAATGCTCATCTGAAAACCTCGTTTTACCTGTTATGCACGAGAGTATTTGTCGGGCCTTGCGTGAAGCTGTCTGTCATGCGAGCTGCGAGGCCAATATTGACGTTCAGCCGGGCGCCGCCGCCCGGCCGAGAAATCAGGCCCAATCGATGCAGTAACCAAGGAAGCGCTTGGAATCGACCGGGTCGACACCGAGCTTCTTGCGCAGCTTCTTGCGCAGCTTCGAGATGTGGCTTTCGACGACGTTCTCCTCGACCTCTTCATCGAAGATGCCGTAGATGGCGTTGAAGATCTGGGTCTTGGTGACCCGGCGACCGCGATTGGCGATCAAATATTCGAGGATGCGGCGCTCGCGCCGGGGAAGTGCGAAGACTTCGCCGTTGATCTCGGGGTCACGACCATCCGAGAAGACGCGGATCCCGCCGATCTCGGTGTAATTGGTGATCGCCTTCAGCCGGCGCCGGATCGCAGCCGCCCTTGCGAGGATCTCGCGGGGATGCACCGGTTTGCGCACCACGTCGTCGACGCCGCAATCGAAAAGCGCAAGAGTGTTTTCGAGCGAGTGCTGGTCGCTGACCGCAATCACCGGCGCCATCGACCGATCCCGGATCGCCCGGGGCAGTTCGAAGTTGCGCTGGCCCTGGCCGATCAGAAAGGCCTCGACTGCAGCTATATCGGAATCGGCAGCGGTCTGTACCCACTCGCCAAATTCCGCTGGATCAAAGCCGGTGGAGGGAATGCCCTCACGACCGAACAGAGATGTGTATCCATCTTTCACGAGCTCACGCTCATCAACCACTACGATCATTCGTCCGCCTCCGAATCAGTGTGGCACTTCGATGATCTATGGGTACGAATCGCACGAATCGGCGACAACTCGTTAAAGTTAATGGCAGAAACTAATAATTGATTAAGATCTGGGTAGCGATTTGATCTATATCTAGTGGGTATGCCTAATTATACACACCAAAATTTCGTGGAAAAGTTAACAGTCGGTTAAATATGACTTGCGTACGGGTTTCGTGCCGGATTCCCGCCACATTGTGACACAGTTTCGTCACAATACGCCTCTTCCATCTTTGGTTGAATCAATTTCGGCAAAAGTTACTCGCATTGAGAGTCCACTTGCCATAGCCGGTGGCAACGAGATTGGAGATGACGCGGCAGACATATTGCTTCTGCGCCGGATTGTTGTTGGGTCCGGCATGGTATCTGGCTACCGCCATCGTCCATGTCTCGTGACGGTCATGCAGATTGCGGAGGAATTTTGCCGCATACTCCACGTTGCGATGCGGGTCGAACATCTCCTCGGCGGAGCGGAAATTCTCGCCGTGAAAGTAATGGTTGATCTGCATGCAGCCGATGTCGATGAGCTTGGCGCCGCTGCTGCGGGCGACATCGAACTGCCGCATTGCGTCCTGCTCCGAGGGTGGAAAGATCGCTTTGCCTTCGACGTTCATGGCGTAGGGATAGAGCGAGCCCTTGCGGCCGGTCTCCGTCAGCCCAACTGAATAGAGGATGCCTTCCGGGATGCCGTATTTGGCCGCTGCCGACTGGATCTCGCGTTCGCAGGCGCCGGTGGAGGCGATCGCCTCAGAGGTAAACGCCGCCAGTGCTGCTGCTGCCGCCAGAACGAGCGTCTTCAATACTGGTATCGCCTGCGCCATTGAAGCCTCCGTCCGTCCGCTGTGCCGTCTGATTTTGGCGATCGCGCGCCTCGCCGCCCTGCCCCTGCTGAGGGAGCGACTGCTGCTGGGAGGCCTGGCCCTGATTGCCCGCGTCGGGACGCTCGACCGGCGCCATGCTGATGGTGACGTTTTCGACCGCGTAACCCTGGCTGCGCAGAGCTTCGAGAATCTTGCCGTGATCTTCCTTCATTTGACGATAGGCCGCTCCGGTTTCGACCTTGAGGTCGACGTTCAGAGCGTCACCGGACAAGCGCATGGTCGCCGTCACCAGGCCGAGATCGAGTGGGTTCATCTGGATCTTCAACGTATTGACCACCTTGCCGGTGCTCGTCCATTCCGCCGCGTTAGAGAGCGCCGAGCTCGGCTCCATGGCGCGCGCCCATTCGGAATCGCCGGAGAGAGCAGCGGTGACGGCGGCGGAATTCGTATTCTGCATCAGGCCGATATAGCGGCGCGATTCGAGCACCGAAACGTTTTCGACATCGGCTTTCTTCGAACCATCTTTCGGCCCGGCCTGATCCGTGCCGATGTGGACATCCATCGACACGCCGCGGCCATCGGCGCGGCTCAACCTGAATGTCTTGCCATCGGCGGCTTCGGCAGTCTCCGATCCGGGGACCTTGATGTCATCCGCCTTGCCGCTCTCGATATTGCCGCTGACCGCGGCAAGAGCGTCGGACGCATGGCCGCCCGCCTTGGCTTCGATAGCATCGAGTTTCTTGTCGCCCGCTCCAGCCTCGTCGACCTTGACGGAGACGTGATGCGCGGTGGTCGCCGGCAAAGTCACGGTCCCGTCGGCAGGCTCCTGCTTCAGCAGACCCAGAACATCGGAAATGCCGCCGTCATCATCGTCGCTGACCTTGTCCGTATCGGTTTCCAGCGCGTCGGCCTTGGTGTGTTTGCCACCCTTGGCTGCCGGAGCGACCTCATCTGCGGGACTGTCCTTCGGATCGAGCTTGCCGAAGGCGAGATCGGCCGGCATTTTGACCTCAGCCTTTGCGGGCTTTGTCGTGGCTTTTTCAACACTGGCAATCGTTTCCGGCTGCACCTCGGCCTGTGCCTTCAGCGCGGCGTCGCCGAGGTCGATCAACGGCTTTGCACTGCTGCGGCCGCGGATCGTCCGCGCCACTTTCTCGGCGGCGCCATCGGCAGCCACGCCCTGATCCGGCTGCGCATCGTCGGGCTCGTCATTGACGGCATCGCTGCCGGCCTTGGCAAGCGCGTCGAAGAAGCCGCTCTTTTGGCCTTCAGCATCACCTTTTCCGGCCAGTCGCGCGGATTTCGCAACCGCAGCCGTCTCCGTACCGGAGGCTCCGCCCGAGACGCTTATATCCATCATTGTTCGTTGCCTTCTTGCGCCAGAAGACCGTCGATCTCGTCGAGCTTGGATCGACTGGTCGTCACAAATGCGTTGAATGAGGGGTCGGTATCCTGGCTTTGGCCAGTCGATGCCACACCTCCCGGAACAGGCTCGGGAAGCGCGCCTGGCGCCCCCGGTTGCATGGCTATCGCCGCAGCCTTTTCAGAAGTGATTTCTTGATGATCAGTGTTAGGATTGGAGGCTTGCGTCAAGCTTGCCGGGTCGGGAGCGCGCAGGATCTGCTCGGCAACGGATCGCGCCGCCTCCTGCAGCGCCTGATCCCGCCGCGACAGCGCGTTGCCGTCGATGCCGCTGACATTCTTTGCTGCCTGATCGATATCCTCGGTGGGAAGGCCGGCCATGCCGCCATAGAAATCCGCGAGCGGACCGAAAGCATTGTCGGTGCCGCCGCCAAGCGACTGCACGCGTCCGACCGCCATGCGCGCCAGCTCCGGCTTGCCTGATATCGCGGCGGCGCGGGCGATGCGCAGATAGACCTCGCGCTGGCGCGGTGCGTCCATGAAGGACAGAATGTCGATGACATCCTGCGGCTTCACGTCGTGATCGTGGCCGACGACGAGGGTGACGAAAAGATCGGCGAACTGGCTGGCATAGGGCGAATGCAGGAAGCGTCTGACATAGCGCTGCGAGTAGGCCATTCCCCTGTCGAGCATCCCCTTGTCGACGCAAATGGCGAGTGAGCGGCGCAACGCCGCCTCCTCGACGATCGTGCCCGGGGCGGCAAGACGCGCCTGGTCGTAGAGATCCAGCGCGTCTGTCGGTTTCGTCGCGATCAGCACGTTGCCGCCGATCAGCGCAAGGTAGGGGCCGATCTTCTTGTCGCGATATTCCCTGGCCGTCTCCTGCAGCGTCTTGGCGACGAGGAGGCCCTTGCCGCTCAGATATTTGCGCAGCACGTCGGTGACACGGTTGTCGAAATAGCCGTTGACGTCGTGGGCGATCAGATATTCGAGCGTCTGCGGATTGCCGCCGCTCATCGTGTAGATCAGCGCTGCGTCGACATTGCGGTCGTCGTCGAAGATCGACGGTTCGACGGTGCGCAGCCGCGTGTCGATCGTGCCCAGCATGAAGCGCTGCATCTCGCCGGCCGAATGATCGCCGGTAACGACGGAATCCTGCACGAATTGCAGCGACCGCAGCATTTTGTAGGGCGCGAGATCGTCCGGATCCTGCGCATTGGCTGCGGCCGGCGAAAGCATCGCCAGGCCGAGAGCCACAAATCCGACGTAGCGATGCTGCCGACGCGCCATTCGACTATCCTTGATCCGCCTGCACCAAAATCTCGATCCGGCGGTTGGTGGCGTTGAACGGGTCAGACGGCAGCTTCAGCCGACGGTCGGCAAAGCCGGAGACCTGGGAGATGCGTTTCTCGTCGAGCCCGCCGCGCACGAGCATGTAGTAGGCGCTCTGGGCGCGGTCCATGGAAAGCCGCCAGTTCTCGTTCTGCGCGCCCTTATACTGGCGACCGTCCGTGTGGCCGCGGACGGCAACCGCACCACCCCTCTCCTTCAGGATCGCGCCGATCTTTTCCATGGCGAGCACCATTTCCTGGCGCGGAACCGCAGAACCGATATTGAACATCGAATCGTCGGCCTGGTCGGAGATACTGACCAGCAATCCACCTTCGGACGCCGTCACGGTCAGGCCTTCGGCGAGCTTGCCGGCCACGCCGCCGATCTGCTGGGCGATCTGCGCCTGCAGTTGCTCGGCTTCCTTCTGCTGCTGCTCGGCCTCGGCGGCACTCTTGTCCGCGTCCTTCTGAAGATCGGCGTCCTTCTGAGCTTCGGCCTTCTTGTCTTCGGGCGACTTGCCACCCGGCGTCTTGCCGTCCTTGGCCTCGACCGCGCCTTTGGTTTCCTTGGTTTCTTTGGTCTCCTGGGCGGCCTTCTGATCGGTGGTCAGCGGTATCGGCTTGGCGTCCTCAAGCTTGGCGATCTCGGTCGTCTCGCTCTCGACCGCCTGGTCGTCGCTCTTGCCGGGCGGCAACGGCTTGCCGGCCGTCGTGACCTCGATCTGCTTCGTCCAAAAATCCGGATCGAAGGGATCACGATAGGCCTCGCCGCCATCGGCGCCGGTGGCCGGGCCGGAATCGGCGGCACCGCCATCGCCCTTGGCGCTGACATTGGCCTGCTGGCCGACCTCCTGGGCGATCTCGGCGAGAACCGAATAAGGGTTTTCGAAGAAATCGGCCTCGGAATAATTGGTTTGGTCGCCGGAGGTCGATGTCTGGTCGTCACCATCCGCTGCGGCCTTGCCGTCGTTCGGATCTTCTTCCTTCTGTTTCGACTTCTCCTGCTTCTCCTCACCCTCGGCATTGTCGACGGGCTTCTTCAGGCCCTTCTCGGTCGGCTTTTCGTCGGAAAGTTTGATCGGATTGAAATAGGTCGCGACCGAGGCCTTGGTCTCCTCGTTGGCGGCATTGACCAGCCACATGACCAGGAAGAATGCCATCATCGCCGTCATGAAGTCGGCATAGGCAATTTTCCACGCACCGCCATGGGCGCCATCGTGATCACCGCCGCCATGTCTCTTGACGATGATGATCTCGTTCTTGCCGTGGTGGTGGTTTTCGCCTTCGCTCATTCCAGAACTTTCTTCAAGCTGGCCGCCCAGGCGGACATACGGGTGACGATGACGGAATCACCGATTTCAACGGCAAGATCGATATCGTCGGTCTCAAAGTGGCGAACCGCGCCGGCATGTTCGCCGAGCTCGGCCTTCAATATATCGAAAAGCCGGGTCGGGCCCCTGACGACGATCGCTCCAGCCGCGCCTTCGAGGATCGCATCACGCAGCAGGGCGGCGAGGCTTTCGGCAGCCTTGGCCGCAAGCGCTTCCGTCATCACAGGCGCGATGGCCTGGGCGGCGCCGGCGCTGACCAGCTGAGCGACTTCTTCGGCTATATCGCGGATGCGGGACGCAATGACCGCCGCCGCCTCGACTTCGTAGCGAAGCTTCAGTTCCTCGAGTTCACGCGCATGGACCTCCGCCAGCGTCTGCACCTCGCGTTCGTATTTCTCGGTCAATTCCACGGTCGCTGCGGCATGACCGTCCGCATAGGCTTCGCGGCGCTCCGCCTCGACGTCGATCGCCGGTTCGCTCGGCATTTCGGGGAAATCGTCGCCGCCGAAATCGTTCATGTCGAGGATCGGTGCTGACGATTCCGGTTCACCGAAATCCTTCAAATACCGAGAAAGCGTAATGCTCATAAAAAACCATCCAGCATTCGGGAGGCATGCGGCATGCCCGCCCCCGCTCAAAGTGACCTTGCGCGCCGGCATCCCCTTCGGAACGGGCAAGGGGCTGACCTTGCGCCGGCACAGATTCGGGCGATGCCTTCATCCCGGAAACTAGGCAGTCAAACTTGCGCGAGGATGAATGGCGCCGCCGCCACCCGTGATCGCGCCCACCCCTATTCCAACAGGATCAGGATCTTGCTTGCGGCCGTGTTGAGGATCGAGATCGCTTCGACGGCCATCTGCTTCTGGGTTTCGATCGCCTTCTGCCGGATCGAAGCCTCGTCCATGTCGGTGTCGACGAGCGCGCCGACGCTCTTGTCGATCGAATCGGCCAAATTGGCGGTATAGTCGATCTGATCGTCGATGCGCGTCTTCATCACGCCGATGGACGCGGCCGTCGTCGTCAGCGAGGAGAGAAGCGCGTCGGTGACGTCAAGCATGTCGGTGAGTTGCTCACCGGTCGTGTTGTTGTCGATCGCAATTTCCGTACCCGTCGCCGGCGTGGTCGAGTTGGCGTTCAAAAGGTAGTAGTTGCGCGACGTCGCGCCACTGTTATTGATCGCATTGGCATCGACCGCCTTGGTCAGCAGGCCGCCGCCCGCATTGTTCTTGTCGATGAGGATGGTCTGCGACGATGGGAAATCGATGGTCTGGGCCTGATATTCGCCGGTCGGAGCGCGCACGAAACCAGAGATCACCTGCCATGTCGGCGGCGCAGCGGAGTCGCCGTTCAACAGCCAGTTTTCACCCGCAAACGACGTCGATTCAACGATCGTCTGCAACTGCTCTTTGTATTCGCTGATCTCGGCGTTGATCTTGTCCTTGTCGGCACCGGGCTCTCTTGCCGAAACCAGCTTGGCGCGAATATCGCCTATGAGATCGATCGCCGAGTTCATCGCCGTGTAGGTCGCATCCACCTTGGCAGCGCCGAGACCGAGCGCATCTCCGATCGTTCCGAGATTGGTGCTGTCCGAGCGCATGACGGTCGCGACCGACCAATAGGACGCATCGTCGGCGGCCGTCTCGATACGATATCCCGAGGACACTTGCTGCTGGGTCTGGTTGGCTTCTTTGTTGATGCTGCGCAGTACCGCAAGCGCATTCACCGCGGCCGCGTTGGTAATGTTAACGGTCATCGACAGGTCTCGGAATCGGGGTGAAAGGGCAGGCCGGATTGCCGGCGGCGACTGAAGTGGCGTCATGCCTCCGGCAGAGTTTCTACCGGCGTGTCGCAAAAGCAAATCAACTCGAGGCGAAGTTAACTCGATACCAACCTGTTGGGCAAGAGCGCAGCACTGAGCCTGAAACAGCGATCGCAATGTCGACCAAACCATTGATATAAAAGAAAGAACCGCGCCATTTCGGGCGCGGTCCGGGATGCTTTTCACTTCTTGCCAGACGACGGCGCAAGATTGGGTCCAGCTTCAGCGCCTGATTTAGCTGCGGAACAGCGTGAGGATGTTCTGAGCGCTGGAGTTGGCAATCGACAGCGACTGGATGGCCAGCTGCTGCTGCGTTTGCAGCGCCGTCAGCTTGCTCGATTCCTCTTCCATGTCGGCATCGACGAGGCGGCCGACGCCCGATTCGATCGAGTCGCTGAGCGCGCCGACGAAGTTTTCCTGCAGATCGATGCGCGTGGAAATCGAGCCGAGCTGCGATGCAGCCTTGGTCATCGCCTCCAGGCCGGCCTCGATCGACGTCAGAGCCATGGAGATCTCAGCCGAACCGAAAGTGCTGATGTCCATCGAGTAGATCGAGCCGATCGTACCATATGATGTGCCGATGATGCCGGAACTCGTGTCGATCACGCCGGCCGAGGTCATGCCGAAGAGGACGTTGCCTGTGGAGCTCGAGTTCAGGATGTAGTCCGTCGTCTTGACGGAGACATTGCCATTGCCATCACGCACGAAGGTGGAAACGACGCTCTTGGTGCCGTCGGCGCCGGCAACCCAGTTTTCACCGGAGAAGGAAGCCGATTGCGCGATGCTCAGGAGCTGCTGCTGCAGCTGGCTGATTTCTTCCTGGACCTTGGTCTTGTCGACGCCCTTTTCGGTCGCGGCGACGATTTTCGCCTTGATTTCGCTGATGACGTCGATGGCGCTGTCCATGGCAGAGTAAGCGGTGTCGACTTTGGCGGCGCCGAGGCCGAGAGCGTCGGAAACAGCCCCGAGAGCCTTGTTGTCCGAACGCATGGTCGTTGCGATCGACCAGTAGGCGGCGTTATCGGCTGCCTTTTCGACGCGGTAACCCGACGATACGTGGTTCTGCGTAGTCTCCAGGCTGTCGTTGATACCGCGGAGTGTCTGAAGAGCGGCCATCGCCGCGACGTTCGTCAAAATGCTGGTCATGAAATGATTGCCCCTTGGCGTGTGGAAAAAAGGGACATTCCGGAAAGCTACCGGGAACGGGAAGCAGCCTCATGCCTGTTAACCGGTTCTTAAATTTGGTTAACTCTCCGTCTCGTTGACCGCAGAAGACAGCATTATGGTTAATCATTGGTTAACGGAAATTAGAAAAGCCGCGCTCCATCGGAGCGCGGCTCTATACCGAGATGCCTGCCGGAGACCGACGGGCCGATGTTTCTGCGGGTTAGCCGCGGAACAGCGTGAGGATGTTCTGCGAAGAGGAGTTCGCGATCGACAGCGACTGGATCGCCAGCTGCTGCTGGGTCTGCAGGGCGCTGAGCTTGGAGGATTCTTCTTCCATGTTGGCGTCGACGAGGCGGCCGACACCGGAGTCGATCGAGTCGCTGAGCGCGTTGACGAAGTCGTCCTGACTGTCGATACGCTTGGAGAGCGATCCGAGAGCTGCACCGGCGCTGGTCATGGCCTTCAGAGCCGCTTCAACGTTGGTCAAAGCCGTCTGGATCTGGCCGGAGGTGAAGGTGGTGATGCTCATCGCGTAGATCGAGCCGGTCGCGCCCGACGAGGTGCCAAGGATACCGGTGGAGGTTTCGACCGAGCCGCCGCTCATGCCGAACAGGACGTTGCCGGTGGAGGTGTTCGAGAGAACGTAGTCGGTCGTCTTGACCGAAACGGCGTTGGAGGCGTCGCGGACGAAGGTGGAAACGACGCTCTTGGTGCCGTTTGCGCCGGCAACCCAGTTTTCGCCCGAGAAGGAGGCTGACTGAGCAATGCTCAGGAGCTGCTGCTGCAGCTGGGTGATTTCTTCCTGGACCTTGGCCTTGTCGACGCCGTTTTCAGTGGCGGCAACGAGCTTAGCCTTGATGTTGCCGACGACGTCGATGGCGCTGTCCATGGCGGAGTAAGCGGTGTCAACTTTGGCGGCGCCGAGACCGAGAGCGTCGGAGACAGCCGAGAGAGCCTTGTTGTCCGAACGCATGGTCGTTGCGATCGACCAGTAAGCGGCATTGTCGGAAGCCTTGCCGACGCGATAGCCGGACGAAACGTGGGCCTGGGTTTCCTGGAGACCCTGGTTGATGCCACGGAGAGTCTGGAGGGCTGCCATTGCAGCGTTATTGGTGTTGATGCTCGTCATAGTTTGCTTGCCCCTTGTTGGCAGATTTTAAGAAGGGACATTCCGGATTTTCGGCCGGCCCACAGCGATCAGCATCATGCCTGTTAACCATTCCTGTTAGGGTTAACTCGCCGTTTCGATGGGCCTAGATGACAGCAAGATGGTTAAGGAAAGCTAAATTCGAATTGGAAATAGCGTAAAAATATCTGAGACTTAGAAGGATTTTCGTTAACCTTATGTTAAAACATTTCGCGGCCGGGGATGACCCGGCCGCGAAACTTGGAAGCCTTGTGCCGACCGGTCTTAGCGGAAGAGCGACAGGATGTTCTGCGAAGAGGAGTTCGCAATCGACAGCGACTGAATT
>NZ_VSZV01000353.1:0-40159 GCF_008919455.1 Rhizobium sp. PEPV16 | reverse complement strand
TCATGCCGAACAGGACGTTGCCGGTGGAGGTGTTCGAGAGAACGTAATCGGTCGTCTTGATCGAAACGGCGTTGGAACCGTCGCGGACGAAGGAGGAAACGACGCTCTTGGTGCCGGCTGCACCAGCCACCCAGTTTTCGCCGTTGAAGGAAGCCGATTGAGCGATGCTCAGGAGCTGCTGCTGCAGCTGACCGATTTCTTCCTGGACCTTGGCCTTGTCGACGCCGCTTTCGGTTGCGGCAACGAGCTTGGCCTTGATGTCGGTGACGACGTCGATGGCGCTGTCCATGGCGGTGTAGGCGGTGTCGACCTTGGCGGCGCCTACGCCGAGAGCGTCGGAGACGGCCGAGAGAGCCTTGTTATCAGAACGCATGGTCGTTGCGATCGACCAGTAGGCAGCGTTGTCGGAAGCCTTTTCGACGCGATAGCCCGACGAAACGTGGTTCTGCGTCTGGTTGAGGCCCTGGTTGACGCTACGCAGCGTCTGGAGAGCGGCCTGTGCGGAAGAATTGGTGTTAATGCTTGTCATAAGTCTGTCCCCTGGAAAACTAGATACAAAAAGGAGGACATACCGGACTATAGTACCGGCGATGACGGACCAGCTTCATGCTACTCGGCGCCTTTTTGTTTGGCCCAAACCCGTCATGTCCAGGGCAATTTCGCAGCCAATGCTTGCCAACTTCTTAAAAATACAGACCCCGGGCCGGCTCCTTGCGGGGCATAGTTAATGCCTTCTCACAAGGCTTAGTTAATGCCTGTTGAAGATAATTTTTGGCATCCGAATTCGAGCGGCAAAAGAGAACTTTACCGGCGAAAGGAGCGCTTTCCTGGGACAGTCGAGGCTTTCCGAACAAAGCAGGCGCTCATCGCGCCACCGGTTTCAAGCAAGCTTCGAATGACAGTATGGTAGATGCCGGGATAGCATCATCGGACTGACCCCCGTTTTTGGGAGGACGGTCCGTGCGCGCTTCGGCGATCGACAGCCATGCCAGAACATTTCCTTCACGGAGTTGGGTTTTGAACAGCAAAGTTTCGTTCTCTGCGGCATCCAAGGATTACCAAATGGGCCGCTACACACAGTCCTTGGCGACGCTCAATCAGCTGATGGATATCCAGCAGGACGCCAAGACCTATGCGCTGTTGGCCAAGAACCTCCTGCAGCTCGGCTTCAAGGCCGATGCCGCGAAAGCCTATGGCCTGGCCGGCAACTGTGAAGGACCGAATTCCTACGAATACCAGAAACAGGCTGCCAAACTGCATTACGAGACCGGCAACGAGGACGATGCTCTGCTGATCGCCATGCGAAACCTCGCCAAGGCGCAGGAAGACCCGGAGCTTGCCTTCATCATCACCGCGATCTATCTGAAGCGCCAGCAGCGGGATATCATCCGGCCGTTCAAAACGGTGCTGTCGCAAAGCCAAAATCCCGATCATATGCGCCTGGCGGCCTTGCTTCTCAGCGACGATCTGAACGACCCAACCAACCAGAGCCTCTCGCGCAACCTCTTTAAGCGGTTTCCCGGCAATCTCGCATTCCGCTTCCTGCATCTGGTTTTCGCCCGCGAATTCAATGAGTTCGAAGAGGCTAGCAAACATCAGGCGGTGATCAACGCTGCACTCGCAAAGGGCGATGTCGAGATCCTGCGCAAGGACAACCCGTTCTATCACCTGCACTGGTGCGGCAACGAGGACTTCAACCGGTATGCGACGATCGGCTTCGCACCCCTCAACCCGGAACGGGTGTCCTTCCGCCGCAGCCAGCCGCACAGCTGGTCGGACAAGATCCGGATCGGCTACATGTCATCGGACTTCTGGGATAGCCACGCGACGATGAAGCTCTTGCAGCGCATCCTTGAACTGCACGACAAGGACCGGTTCGATGTGACGCTCTTCTGCCATACGGGCCCGGAGTACCTCGAGCACAATACTACCGACCGCAGCCGCTGGGGCCGGATCGTCACCGTTCACGGCTTCTCCGATCAGGCCGTGCTGGAAGTGGTGCGCGAGCACAATATCGACATCATGGTCGACCTGAAGGGCCATACATCAGGCAGCCGCGCCACGGCCTTCAACCTGCCGCTGGCACCGGTGCATGTCGGCTGGCTCGGTTTTCCCGGCAGCACGGTCAATATCGACCTCGATTACGTCATCGGCGACCATTCGGTATTGCCCGAGGCGGCAAAGCCCTTCTATCACGAGAAATTCTGCCGGCTGCCGGAGAGCTACCAGCCGAACGACCCGATGCATCGTCCGAAGCCGCGTCCTGTCACCCGCGAGCAGCTCGGTCTGCCGGAAGATGCGTTCATCTTCGCGTCCTTCAACGGCAACCGCAAAATCACGCCGGAGACGATCGACAGCTGGTGCCGCATTCTCAAGCGCGCGCCGAACAGCGTGCTCTGGCTGATGGCGAATACGCCGCGTAACCAGGCAAACCTCTTGAAGCAGTTCCAGACGGCGGGCATTTCGCCCAAGCGGATCATCTTCTGCCCGCGCGCCCCTTACGAAGAACATATCGACCGCCAGCAGGCAGCCGACCTCGGCATCGATACCTTCCCCGTCAACGGCCATACGACCACCTCGGAGCAGCTCTGGGGCGGCCTGCCGGTCCTGACCGTCAAGGGCACGAACTTTGCTTCACGCGTCAGCGAGAGCCTGCTCAGGGCCATCGATCTGCCCGATCTCGTCGCAGCCGACCTGCAGGCCTATGAGGATATGGCTGTCGAACTGGCTGAGAATCCCGGGCGGATCGCCGAATACAAGGCGCATCTCAGGGAGAAGCGTTATATCGCGCCGCTCTTCGATGCCGAACGGTTCTGTGACCATCTGGAGAAGGCCTATGAAATCATGGCCGAGCGTGCCAAGCAGGGTCTTGCACCCGATCACATGGATATTCCGGCGCTGCCGCCGCGCACGGCACCGTTCGCGGCCGAGTGAGACTTTTCGACCACGACTGCGCCGCGCGTCTTTCAGAGGCGTAAAGGACGCTTGGCACCTTGAATTGCTGCATAATGAAAGAACCCGCCGGAGCAATCCGACGGGTTCTTTCATTGGCGAAAAATCCAAGCGGCAGCAGCCGGTCAGCTGAACGAGCGCACCAGGCTGCCGACGAGCAGGTTCCAGCCGTCGATCAGCACGAAGAAGAGAATCTTGAAAGGCAGCGAGATCGAGGTCGGCGGCAGCATCATCATGCCCATCGCCATGGTAATGGTCGCGACGATGAGGTCGATGACGAGGAACGGCAGCACGACGAGGAAGCCGATCTCGAAGCCGCGGCGAATCTCGGAAATCATGAACGCCGGGATCAGCACGCGGTAGTCGATCGGATCGGTCGTCTGGATATTTTGTCCGCGTTCGCGCGCCAGGTCGACGAAGAGCGCCAGATCCTTGTCGCGGGTATTGGCCGCCATGAAGGTGCGGAAGGGTTCGGCGATACGCTGGACCGCCTCGGTCTCGTTGATCTGATTGGCAAGCAGCGGCTGCACGCCGCTCTGCCAGGCCTGATCGAAGGTCGGCGACATGACGTAGAAGGTCATGAACAGCGACAGCGACAGGAGGATCATGTTGGAGGGCGTCGAGGAGAGGCCCATCCCTGAACGCAGGATCGAAAAAGCGATGATGAAGCGCGGAAAGCTCGTCACCATGATCAGGATGCCCGGCGCGACCGAAAGAATGGTCAGCAGGCCGAATGTGCGGATGATCCAGGCGGCGACGGAGCCATCGACCGGCACGTTCAACAAGTCAGTCGGCAGCTGCTGTGCCACCGCCAGTTCCGGTACCGCCATCATGGCGGCAAGGAAAACTATGAGACGAATCATTCGATGACAAATGTCCTGAACATGACCTTCGATACCCGCCCTTGCGAGCGAAGGTCAACACGTTCCTGTATGTCATCCTTGAGATATTGAAAGCCCCGCGGTCCCTCGATCTGCTGGAGGGAAACGGTCCTGATATAAGCGAGGATATCCTGGTGAATATCCTCGGAAACCTTGACATCCGGAGGGCCGTTGAACAGCAGCGCGACTTCGAGTCGCACCCAGTTTTCTGAAGGGTAGGCGAGGTTCGACGTGATCGGCTCGAGCTGGACGACGTTGTTGGCCTCGGTCGAGATGCGCGCCAGGCCTTCCTCGGCCTTCTTCTTCGCCTCCGCATCCTTGGCCTGCTCGACCTCCTTGGCCCCTTTGATGTTGGGCGCGACGATCGTGCCGACCGCCCAGCCGCCGCCGGCGCCGAGCAGGGTCAGGACGGCGATGCCGATGATCGTTATCAGCGAGCCGGATTTCTTCTGCGATTGACCTGCGCTTGCGTCTGGTTCTGCCATCGTCGTTCAGCCTCAAAGCGGCGAGAAAAGATCGACGGCCTGCTGGCCGCGCGGAGGCTGCTGCACTTCCATCAGACGGCCGCGGCCGCCATAGGAGATGCGGGCTTCGGCGATCTTGTCGTAGGAGATCTGGTTGTCGGCATTGACGTCCTGCGGGCGAACGATACCGGCGACGTTCAGGATGCGCAGTTCCTGGTTCAGGCGGACTTCCTGCGAGCCTGATATGACGAGGTTGCCGTTTTCGAGAATGCCGGTGACGACGGCGGCGACCAGAAGGGTGAGCTTGTCGGTGCGCTCGATCTTGCCCTTGCCGTCGGTGCTGGTGTCGGAGCCATAAGTCAGGTCGGTCTTCGACTCGGGCGTCCAGCCGAAGATCTGGGCGTTGACATCCCAGTTCATGCCACTCGAATTCGTGCGGCTGCGGTTGGTCTCGTTGTCGAAGGAGGCCTTGTCGTTGATCTGGATGTCGACGGTCAGGATGTCGCCGACGTTGAGCGCGCGTGCATCCTTGAAGAGGGCAGCCTGCGAATCACTCCACAGCGAATAGCCCTGCGCCACGGCGCGCGGCTGCTTCGGATAGAGCGCCATCTGCGGCGTCTGGCCGTAGGCGAGGCCGCTGCCGATCGGGCTCATGGCAGGCGCTCGGCCGATCTCGCTGACCGCCGTCGGAGACTGGCAACCTGCAAGGAGTGCGAGGGCGGCGATCGCGGCCGGGAAACGCATATTCATGAAGGATCCTTCGACGTATTGGGATCGGACGCACTGGCGATGACGCTGGCGATGACCGCGGCTTTCTCAGGGTCCATCTCGTTGAGGATGAGGCTCGACTGACGCGGGCCGAGCCGCATGATCACGGCGGAGGCCACCTCGATCTTCATATCCTGCAACTGGAGTGCGGCCGCATCCGGCTTCATCTTCCTGTAGATTTCAGTGAGGCCGGCTTCCGCCTGCTTCAGGAAATCGTCGCGCCGTTTCAGCCAGTCCTGGTATTCGGCCTTGCGCTTGTCCATTTCCGCCATGCGGGCGTCGATGTCGGCGCGAAGCTTTTCCAGCTCCTGCTTCTGCAGGAGATAACGCTGGTCGCGGGCAGGCTCTGCAATGTTGGTGCAGAACTGCTTGATCTCGTCTTGGGAGGTGATGTCGCCTGCCGGCGCATGTTCCTGCGCGAAGGCGCTGGGGATCGACAGAAGGACGAGGCCTGCGGCCGGCAGCGCCAGCCGGCGCAGCAATTGCAGAACCGTCATGTCAGGGTTGATGATATCAATCATTGCAGCACAAGCTCCGCCTGCAGGGCGCCTGCCGACTTGATGCCCTGGAGAATGGCGATGATGCCATCCGGTTTCACACCGATATTGTTGAGGCCGGCGACAAGGGTCCTGAGATCTGGCCCGTCGATGATGGCGACGCGCCCGCCAGTCTGCTCGGCCGCGATATCGGTCTGCGGCTGCACGGCAGTCCGGCCGCGCGAGAAGGGTTCGGGCTGGATGATCTGCGGCGTCTCGGTGACCTGGACAGTCAAGGTGCCGTAGCTGACGGCGACCGGCGAGACGCGGACGTCGGAGCCGATAACGATCGTTCCGGTGCGCTCGTTGATGACCACCTTGGCCGGCGTATCGGTTTCGACGATGAGGTTTTCGACGTCGGCCATCAGCCGGGTGAGATCGGCCGCGCGCGGCTTCTGGATCACGACTTCCTGCGAATCCTTGGCTTCGGCGACCGGGCCGCCGAAGCGCGCCGAGGCATAACCGTTGACGATGTCGGCGATACGGATCGCCGTCGAGAAGTCTGGGTTGCGCAATTGCAGGACGAGATTGACCGAGTCCTTGAAGCGGGACGGCAGTTCACGTTCGATGATCGCGCCGCCGGGCACGCGGCCTGCGGTGGTGACGCCTTCGGTTACGGTCGCCGCCTGGCCCTGCGCCTGGAAACCGGAGACGATGACAGCGCCCTGCGCGACGGCATAGATCTGGCCGTCGGCGCCGGAAAGCGAGGTCATGACGAGCGTGCCGCCGCGCAGCGACGTCGCGTCGCCGAGCGAGCTCACCGTCACGTCGATACGACTGCCGGGACTTGCGAAGGGCGGCAGGTTGGCGGTGACCATCACGGCCGCGGTATTCTTGGCGTTGGACTGGCCGCCCTGCGTCGAGATGCCGAGATTCTGCAGCATCGCACGCATCGACTGCTCGGTGAAGGGCGAGGCACGGAAGCCGTCGCCGGTTCCCTGCAGGCCGACGATGAGGCCATAACCGATCAGCTGGTTGTCGCGCCCGGCCTGAAGGGAGGCAATATCCTTGATGCGGGAGGTCAGCGCCCAGGCGGGCGCGACATCAGCCAAACTCATGGCGAGAACCGCGACAAGGGTGACGAAACGGAAGAACAATTTCATTTTGCCCTCACATGGACCGTGCCGTCCGCAAGCACCGTGCCGCTGACGATAACGCCGGAGTCCATATTGCGCGCGCGAACGACCTGCCCGATCGTGCCGTCTTCGAGCGGCGTGCCGGCGGCGGAGATCGTCATCGCGCCGAGCGATAAGACCAGGCGGATCGAAGAGCCGCGCGTCACCGTATAGGCCTCGCGCAGACCCGAAACCGAAATCGTGCGGCCCGGCAACAGCGTGCGCTTGGAAACCATGCCTTCGACCTGGGAAATGGATTTGGCATAGTCGCCGGCGAGGTTGGGGTTGGTGACCTCGACCTCCTGAAGCTGGCTCGACGACAATGTGTCGCCGGGGTAGATGATCGTCGTCGGGACGACGGCATAACCCATGCCGGCATCCACGTCCGCGGGCAGGAAAATGCCCGCGACTGCGATCGTGGCTGCTGCCACCCATCCTGAGATGTGTCCTGCCCGGCAAAACATCATGTTTTCGGCCCTTCCCTTTACTTCAGGTTCTTGCTGACGATGGAGGCCATTTCATCAGCGGTGGTGATCACCTTGGAATTCATTTCGTAAGCACGTTGGGCCGAGATCAGCTCGGTGATTTCCTTCACCGGGTCGACGTTCGAAGATTCCAGGTAACCCTGCTTCATGTAGGCGAAACCTTCCTCGTCAGGATTGCCGATGACGGCTTCGCCGGAGGCCGGCGTTTCCTGGAAGAGATTGTCGCCGAGCGGCTGGAGACCCGCCTCGTTGACGAAGTCGGCAAGGGTCAACTGGCCGAGTTCGGTCGCCTCCGTCGCTCCCGGCAGCTTGGCCGAGACCTGGCCGGAGCGGCTGATCGTCAGTTCGGTCGAGCCCGTCGGAATGGTGATGCCGGGAAGGACCTCGTAGCCGTCGATGGTGACGAGCTGGCCCTGGTCGTTCTTGTTGAAGGCGCCGGCGCGGCTGTAAAGCGTCGTACCGTCGGTCGACTGGATCTGGAAGAAGCCCTTGCCGATCAGCGCCACGTCGAGATCGTTGCCGGTCTGGGTCAGTTCGCCCTGGAGATGCAGGTTGCGGACCGCCGAGGTCTGGACGCCGAGGCCGATATTGGCACCTTCCGGAACGACGGCCTGGTTGGCGCGGTTGGCGACACCCTTGGCACGTTCGGTCTGGTAGAGAAGATCCGAGAATTCGGCGCGGGCGCGCTTGAAACCGGTCGTATTGATGTTCGCGATGTTGTTCGCGATGACTTCCAGATTGGTCTGCTGGGCATCCATGCCCGTTGCTGCGATGGCGAGCGCTCTCATGTGTTCGTCCTCAAATCAGTTACATCTGCATCTTGGTGACTTCGAGAAAGGCCGAGACGACCTTGTCGCGGATGGCAATCGCGGTCTGCAGCGTCTGCTCGGCCTGGAGCATGGAATCGACGACTTCACGCGTCGTCGCCGTGCCCTTGATACCGGCAAAGGACATGCTTTCCGCACCCTTCAGGCTATTGACCGCATCGCTCGCCATGTTGCCCATGACGGAGGCGAAGCTCATGCCGTTGGCCGCACCTGCGGCGCCCGGCATGGTGGCGGCAGATGACGAGGCGGAATTTTCGGTATCGACGGCGCCGAGCGCACGGGTCATCGAAAGGTTGCTGACATTCTGGACGCTGCTGATCATTATTATTGGCTCTTCAGGAGGTCGATCGTGGAGGAGATGAGATCGCGGGTCTGTTTGATGGTCTGCAGATTGGCGTCATACGAGCGGTTGGCTTCGCGCATGTCGGCCATCTCGACCAGGATATTGACGTTCGGCAGTTTGACGACGCCCTTCTGATCCGCAGCCGGATTGCTGGGGTCGAATTCAGTGCTGAAGTCGCCTTCGTCGACGCCGACCTTCTTGACGCCGACAGTCTCGACGCCGTTGCTGCGATCCATCTGCTGGCCGAAGGTAATCGTCTTGCGGCGATAGGGGTCAGCACCGGGCGTGTCGCCGGTCGAGCGGGCATTGGCGATGTTTTCCGAAACGATGCGCAGGCGCGTCGACTGCGCCTCGAGCCCGGAACCGGCGATTTTCATTGCTGCTGAAAGCGGATCCATGACTTTACCTCCTGACCGTCATCAACATCATGCGGTTGAAGGAACTGACTAGCGAGGTGTTCAGATCGTACTGGCGCTTGATATCGCCCGACTTGGAGAGCTCCTCGGCCAAACCGACCGTATTGCCGGATTCCTGGACACCGATTTCCTGGTCGAGCGCGGCGTCCTTGACGTCGATATCGCCGCTGTCGCTGAAATCGTTGCCGCTGAGATGCGCCGGATTGGTGCGCGCCATGTTGATATCGGAATTGTCGAGCACCGCATCAAAGGGCGTAACGTCCTTGGCGCGGAACTTCGGGGTATTGGCATTCGCGATGTTGCCGGCAACAACCTGCTGACGGATCGTCAGCCATTCCGCCTGCCGCGAAGCCAAGTCGAAAAGTTGGATCGGTTGCATGAGAACTCTCCGTTTTTACTGTCCCGAACCTAGTGCGGTAATCTTGCGTGGGACTTACGGGGAATTCAGGCTTCGGGGCAGTTTTCGGCCAAGGCCGCCGCGATGACGGCGCCGCGCGTCTTTCGGACATGCAAGAACGCTGTAACTCTTTGAATTGCTGCGTCATTCCCTAAATCGGAATTGATCGAAGGAATGACGGAATAAAAAACAGGGGCTCCGGCCGGTTCGCGGCGGAGCCCCAGTTGCCTTCGGCGTTTGCGGACAGGTTCAATTGTTCTGGTAGATCTCGCCCTTGGAGGTGACGATCACCCATTTGCCGTCGCGCTGCTCGAGTGTCGCAAGGCGGCTTTCATCGGGCAGGATCGAGCCGATGCGCACCACATACATGCCCGAGGGATCCTCGATCAGCGCCCGGCCGTTGGAAACATGCAGCAGGCGGAAGGAAGATTTGCCGGGGAAAGGCTGGTCTTCCTGTATGGCGCGGCCATCACGCTCCTTGCCGAGATCGGAGACCGTCGCCGTCGTCAGCGGATCAATCGGCGGGGCCTTCTTGTCCGCCTCGTTCTTGTTGACCATGGCAAGCGGCGAGACGCTGAAGACGTTGCGGGCCGGCCAATCCGGCAGTTCACGCGAATTCTCGCTGGCGGCGACATTGATGCCGAATTTGTCCGCGTTGAAGAAGACGTACCAGGGAAAGAAGGCGGAGGCGCCGGCAAGCGCCAGGCCGGAGAAGGTCAGAAACCGATCCAGGATGGCGGCCTTCCTGCGCTGTTTCAGGGAAGCGATACGTTCGTCGTCGAAATCAGCCACGTCTAGCCTCTCCTCTGAATAGGGGCGCCCTGATTGCCCATGCCGGCTGCAGCCTTGAGCGCGCCGGCGAGATCGGCGAAAGCGTCGAGCGAGTCGCGATCGCCCGGAGACTGCTTCAGGACGTCGTAAATGATCGGCACCTGCTTGATCGCCATGTCGAGATCGGGATCAGCCCCCTGACGGTAACCGCCGATCATGCGCAGGTCGCGCGTCTCTTCGAAACGATGGATCAGCACCTTCAGCCGCGATACCAGCTTTTCCTGATCCGGTGTCCAGGCCTTGCGGGCAAGACGCGAGATCGAGGCGAGCGGATCGATCGGGGGATACCGCCCTTCTTCGGCGAGACTGCGCTGCAGGACGATATGTCCGTCGAGAATGCCGCGGGTCGAATCGGCGATCGGGTCATTGTGATTGTCGCCGTCGACGAGGATCGAGATGATCGCCGTGATGGTGCCGGCGCCCTCGGGACCGGGACCGGCGCGTTCCAGGAGGCGCGGCAGCTCGGTGAAAACGGAGGCGGGATAACCGCGCGCGATCGGCGGCTCGCCGGAGGCGGTCGCCACCTCGCGGATCGCATGGGCGAAACGCGTGACGCTATCGACGATGAAGAGGACGTTCTCGCCCTTGTCGCGGAAATGCTCGGCGATAGTGATCGCCGTCAGCGGTGCCATCTTGCGCAGCATCGGGCTTTCGTCGCTGGTGGCGACGACCGCGATCGCCTTCTTCATATTGCTGCCGAGCGTATCCTCGATGAATTCGCGCACTTCGCGGCCGCGTTCGCCGACGAGCGCAATGACAACCTTGTCGAAGGCATCGGCGCGGGCGAGCATGGACAGAAGCGTCGACTTGCCGACGCCGGAACCGGCGAAGATGCCGAGGCGCTGGCCGAGGCAGAGCGGCGAAAAGATGTCGATCGCGCGCACGCCGGTCTTGAAGCCGGTCTCGACACGCTTGCGGGTCATCGATGGCGGCGCGGTATTGGAGATCGAGCGGCGATCGAGGCCTTCGGTGATCGGACCCAGCCCGTCGATCGGCTCGCAGAGCGAGTTGACGGTGCGCCCGCACCAGCTGTCCGTCGGTGAAATGCGGAAGGCGCCCTTGCGGATGACGGTATCATGGATACCGATCGGTTCGCCGGGTTCGATCGGGCAGACATAGATCAGTTCCGGCTCGACGCGCACGACCTCGCCGAGATGGATGCCGGTGGCCGATTTATGGGCCACGAACTCGCCGAGACGAACATGGCGGGAGAGACCGTGAACCGTGTAGTGGCCGGCAGCGATGGTCTGCACGCGGCCGCCATGGGCAACCGCGAACTCCGGCGATGCGTATCGGTCGACGAGGTCCGCCAGATGCGCCAGCTTCGGAGAAAGACCGTCCACTGATAGTAGCGTGGTGCTCATGCTTCAAATCCCGCCCTAAAATACGTCGCGTGCAGCTTGCTGCATGCGACGTATTTTGGATCTTTGTTCTTCATATCGTTCTCCCAAAACCGCCGGACACTTTTGGGCGACATGCATTAGCGGCTGCCCCCAAGCGTCTGGACGGCTTCCTTGAAAGAATCCTCGCTGTCGCGCATCAGCGACGAGACGCTTTCGAAGGCGCGGTTGACTTCGATCAGCTGGGTGATCTCGCGCATGGCGTTGACGTTGGAGTTTTCGAGATAACCCTGCTCGACACCGACATTGAAGCGGTCGACGACGGCGCGCGGCTGGTCGGTGGTCATGATGCCGCTGTTTTCGTAGCGCAGGTAACCCTTGCTGACATCGGCCTCGAACAGGCCGAGCGAGCCGATCTGGCGGCCGCCCTGATAGATGATGCCGTCAGTGCCGACGGCCGGCTCGCCGCCCGTCGTATTGAGCTGGATCGGCGCGCCGCCGGCGTCAAGAACCGGGTATCCGCGGATCGAGACGAGTTCGCCGGTATCCTTGATCGTAAAGCGGCCGTCCCGTGTCAGAACCCGGCCGGCCGGCGTGTCGAGCGCAAACCAGGCATCACCCTTGACGGCGAAATCGAGCATGTTGCCGGTGTGCTGCAACTCGCCATTTCCCTCGTTCAGGTAGTCGTTGCCCTGGGAAACGAAGGCGACCTTGGTGTTCAGCTTGTTCTTGGTGGCTGCCACCATCTCGTCGAACTTCACCTCGGTGGCGCGAAAACCGGTCGTGTTCACGTTCGCCATGTTGTCTGCGATAGTGGTCAGGCGCTTTTCGAGGGCCATCTGCGACGACAGAGAAACATAAAGACCGGATTGCATGTCGGTAAGCTCCAAGCATTGGCGATGAACGGAACGAAAAGCCGGGCCTCGTCTTATGTGGTTCGGCCGGGATTTCGCTGAGGCGGCATCTCAGAAACGGGCGCGGACACCCATTCGTCCCCTTTAGACTGACGGCAGATGCTTGCGCGAAGCTGGCACGCGGAAATGCCTCGCGAGCGGGCCTTTCATCAGCCTCACGCAAGGCAGAAACCCTATCGGTCTCAATGAAAAGCAACGTTCAGATTGGGCTGACGATGAACATCATTATCGGATTTATAGTGACTTGCGGCTGTGTCATCGGCAGCTTCATGGCGATGGGCGGCGACGTGAACGCTCTGTTCCAGCCCTTCGAATTCGTCATCATCGGTGGCGCCGGTCTCGGCAGCTTCATCATGGCGAACCCGATGAAGGTCGTGAAGGATTCCGGCAAGGCGCTTGGCGAAGCCTTCAAGCATGCCGTGCCGAAGGAACGTAACTATCTCGATACGCTCGGCGTGCTCTATTCGCTGATGCGTGACCTGCGCACCAAGTCGCGAAACGAAATCGAAGCCCATATCGACAATCCGGCCGAATCGACGATCTTTCAATCGGCTCCGACTGTCCTGAAGAACAAGGAACTGACGGCGTTCATCTGCGACTACGTGCGCCTGATCATCATCGGCAACGCCCGCAGCCACGAGATCGAGGCGCTGATGGATGAAGAGCTCAACACCATCATGCACGACAAGATGAAGCCCTACCACGCGATCCAGATCATGGGCGATTCCTTCCCGGCGATCGGTATCGTCGCGGCCGTTCTCGGCGTCATCAAGGCGATGGCCCACATCAACGATTCGCCCGAAGTGCTCGGTCACCTGATCGGCTCGGCGCTCGTCGGCACCTTCCTCGGCATTCTCTTGTCCTACTGCGTCTGCTCGCCGCTGGTCTCCCAGATCAAGGTCGTGCGCAACAAGCAGCACCGCCTCTACGTCATCGTCAAGCAGACGCTGCTTGCCTATATGAACGGCTCGGTACCGCAGGTCGCTCTCGAATACGGTCGCAAGACGATCTCGGCTTACGAGCGTCCGTCCATCGATGCGGTCGAGCAGGAAATGATGAACCCAGGTGGCGAAAACAAGGCGGCTTAAATGACTATGAGCAATGCTTCGCATGACAAACCGGCAATGGATCCTTCCCTTCTCGCCAAGCTGACAGGCGGGCTTGGCGACAGAGGCAGGGTCGCCAAGATCTGCAGCTCCTTCGGGGAAATCTACAGCGAATTCTTTCCCGACGTCATCAAAAGCGAGACCGGTCTCGACGTGACGGTCAACTATCTCGGCTGCGAGATTGGCTATAAGAACCACCTCATCGAAGACCTGAGCGCGAACGTCACACTCGTCGACGCGACGCTGCGCAACTGGTCGCAGAACATTACGCTTGCTTGCGGCAACGGCTTCGTCATCACGCTGATGGAGCATCTGCTCGGCGCCACAGCCGATACGATCGAGGAACCGGCCGACCGGCTGCTGTCGATCATCGAGCTCGATCTGGCGGTCATGGTCTTCGACAAGATCGCCAAGGTGCTGCGATCGGCTGTCAACGCGCCGGGCGGTTTCGAACCGAGCCTTTCGGCTCCGTACGCCCATGACATGCGCGCCCGGCCGCAGGAGGATCGTCCGGATGAATTCGCGGCCGCCATCAACATGTCGATCACGCTTGCCGGCATCGTTTCGGAATTTTCGTTGATCGTTCCGCAGACGGCACTGCTCAAGACCAAGGTGACGCCGCCGAAGCCGAAACGCCAGGCCAGCAGCAACTCAGCAGAATGGACCGAACAGCTCGGCGACCAGGTCCGCCGCTCACATGTCACGCTCGAGGCCAAGATCAGGCTGCAGGACCTGACGCTGCGCACGATATCGAAGCTGATGGTCGGCGACGTCATTCCGTTCCGCGACCACGGCGACGTGCGTGTCGAGGTCAGCGCCAACAGCAAGGAATTGTATGTGTGCGAGTTCGGGCGTTCAGGCGAAAACTACATGGTCCGCGTCAAGGATACGATGAACTCGGATGACGAGCTCATCCGTCATTTAATGAATTAATCGGTTCTCTGGCTTTTGGGCTGCAAAGGCAGTTTGAGGCAAGTTTCAACTGGAATAGTGATTTTATGGCTACGAAGAAAACACAGCAGAACAGCGACCTCTCCCTGGATCTTCCGGGCAGCGAAGCCGATCTCGACCAGGCGATCGACGATCTGCGCGGCGTGCTGAAGCAGGATGCCGATGGCGACCTATCGCAGTTTGGCGGCGACCTGCAGAGCGATCCGTTCGCAGCAGGAACGGACCTGGCGGCCTTTGGCGGCGAGACTTCGGAAACCCCGTTCGGCGGCGATGATTTCGGCGGCGACTTCGGCAGCGGCGATGCCAGCCCGGCAGCCGGCATGGATTTCGGCAGCAGCCCCTCCTTCGAGGCGTCGCCGGCCCCGCTCGGCAGCGCTTTGAATTCCAACTTCGACCTGATCATGGACATCCCGATCGACGTCCAGATTATGCTCGGCACCAGCCGCATGCAGGTCTCCGGCCTGATGAACCTCAATGAAGGGGCGACGATCGCCCTCGACAAGAAGATCGGTGAACCGGTCGAGATCATGGTGAATGGCCGCAGGATTGCCCGCGGTGAAATTACGGTGCTTGATAACGACGACACGCGATTCGGTGTGAAACTGATTGAAGTTTTGAGTACGAAAAAAGCCTGATCCCTGTGTGGGACGGAGAGGTTAGACCATGATGGACTTTGACGATTTCGGCGGCGCACTAGCCGGGAAACCGTTGACCCAGGCTGAAAAGGCGGCGGCTGTTCTTCTCGCTATGGGAAAGGGCGTCGCCGGCCGGCTGTTGAAATATTTCACCCAGGCCGAACTGCAGACCATTATCTCATCCGCCCAGTCGCTGCGCGCTATTCCGCCGGACGAGCTGCTGTTGCTCGTCTCCGAGTTCGAAGACCTCTTCACTGAGGGCGCCGGGCTGATGGACAACGCCAAGGCGATCGAGGCCATTCTTGAAGAAGGCCTGACGCCCGACGAGGTCGACAGCCTGCTCGGCCGCCGCACCGCATTCCAGGCCTACGAAACCTCGATCTGGGATCGCCTCAGCGAGGCGGAGCCGACATTCGTGGCACAGTTCCTGCTGCGCGAACATCCGCAGACCGTCGCCTATATTCTTTCGATGATGCCCTCCGCCTTCGGCGCCAAGGTGCTGCTGCAGCTTCCCGACAACCGCCGCGCCGACATCATGAACAGAACGGTCAACATGAAGGCGGTCAGCCCGAAGGCTGCGCAGATCATCGAAAACCAGGTCATGACGCTGCTTGCCGAGGTCGAGGCAGAGCGCAATGCAGCCGGCTCGACGAAGGTCGCCGATCTCATGAACGAGCTCGACAAGCCGCAGGTCGACACGCTGCTCAGCTCGCTCGAATCGATCAGCCGCGAGTCGGTCAACAAGGTTCGCCCGAAGATCTTCCTGTTCGAGGACCTCATGTACATGCCGCAGCGCAGCCGCGTCATGCTGCTCAACGACATCTCGGCGGACGTGCTCACCGTCGCGCTGCGCGGGTCGCCGCCCGAGATCCGCGAATCGGTTCTCTCTGCCATCAGCCCACGCCAGCGCCGCATGATCGAATCGGATCTGCAGAGCGGCATGGGCGGCGTCAATCCGCGCGAGATCGCGATTGCCCGCCGCGCCGTGGCGCAGGAAGCGATTCGGCTGGCCAATTCCGGCCAGATCGAGCTCAAGGAAAAGGAAGGCAACGCTTCGGCGGCCGCCTAACACGTCGAGACTGTTGACAAATCCGGTATGCCGAAAGGCGGCTGTTGATCGCCGTGCCACAGACGACTACCCTTCCAGCAATAGACCGTGCTCTAAAGCGCGTCGCATAGAACTCGGTTCTTGCGACGCGCTTTAGGTCTTTGTCCTGATGCACGTCGTCATCCCAAAAGCGCTGCACGTTTTTGGCCGACATGCATTGGCTGCGGCCTGTTTCTTTGACGGAGGGCCGCGACTTGGCAGACGATGACAAGGACAGCAAAACAGAAGCCCCAACCGCGAAAAAGCAAAGCGATGCCGCGGAAAAGGGCAACGTGCCGTCTTCGCGGGAACTGTCGATCTTTGCGACCATCCTCGCCACCTTCATCTATCTGGTGTTCTTCCTTCCAGAAAGTGTCGGGCGCATGACTGAAATGCTGCGCGACATCTTCGAGCAGCCCGACCAGTGGAAGATCGAGACGGGACCGGATGTCCTGGCGTTGTTCGTCCGGATCGGCTGGGCAAGTGCGGCGCTGGTGGCGCCCGCCTTCATCCTGTTCATGGTGTTCGGCGTCGCCTCCTCCGTCTTTCAGAACCTGCCGACGCCCGTGCTTGAGCGCATCCGCCCGCAGGCCTCGCGTATCTCGCCGATCAAAGGCTGGTCACGGCTCTTCAGCCTGCCCGGCCTGGTCGAATTCGGAAAGTCGCTGTTCAAGGTGGTCGTCGTCGGGGTGATCCTGTTCTTCGTGCTCAGGAGCGAATATTTCGGTTCGATCGACGCGATGTTCTCCGATCCGCAGACGATCCTGGTGCGGATTATGGCGGCGATGCGCAAGATCATCATCGTCATGCTGATCGCCACCGCGATCGTGGCGATCGCCGATCTTTTCTGGACGCGCCATCACTGGTTCACCGAGTTGAAAATGACGCGGCACGAAGTGAAGGAAGAAAACAAGCAGGCGCAGGGCGATCCCTTGGTCAAGAGCCGACAGCGCTCGCTGATGCGCGACCGGGCGCGCCGGCGCATGATCGCCAACGTGGACCGCGCGACGCTGGTGATTGCAAACCCGACGCACTATGCGGTGGCGCTGCGTTACGCGCGCGAAGAGAACGACGCGCCGGTGGTGCTGGCCAAGGGTCAGGACCTGATTGCGCTCAAAATAAGGGAGATCGCCGAGAAGAACGGCATACCGGTGTTCGAAGATCCGCCACTTGCGCGCTCCATGTTTGCGCAAGTCTCGATCGATAGTGTCATCCCGTCAGTCTTCTATAAGGCGGTAGCGGAGCTCATCCACCGGGTCTACGCTGCGGACGCCAAGAACAAACGGGTAAGATAAGCCGAATGAAAAAATGCCCCCACTCTACCCAGCGTGAAAAGATCCTCGCAGACGCGATCAGCCCGGTCGCTACTGAACTGCGCCTTCTGGATGCTTCTGACCTTATTTCACTGCTGCGCTTCGAGTATTACGGCAATCTTTCCGATCTCGTCGCTTCGGCGGCGGAGCTTTTCTTTCATCCGGGCACGGTGAATTTCGGCCTGGGCGGCAACTATACTCTGGAGTGGGGCGGCAAACCCGAAGTCGTTCTCGATCTGGAAATCAAGCCGCGCGGCGTCACCGTCTACGCGCAGCTCACGCTTGCCGAAGATCACGCCGGCATCGAGATCAGCCATATCGCTTTCCAGGAGCCCTCGGCCGATCCTGACGAGAATACCATCTTCCTCAAAAAGAGCCTTCGGGAAGCGCGTTACAGCGTCAACCAGCCGCCGCAGGCGCTGGCCGGCTGATTTCTTTCAGGACAACCGAGCCTTCATTCGCCTTGGACAACAATTCAAAAGCGTTATAGCGGACAACGGACGGCGCGCGAGTTCAGCTGATATAACCAAGCCGGATCGCCTTGGCGATCGCCTGGATACGATTGACGGAATCGAGCTTGATGGTCGCCGAGCCAAGATAGGCGTTCACGGTGTGCACGGACAGGCCGAGCTTGTCGGCAATCTCTTCGCTGATGCGGCCATCGCCGGCAAGCTGCAGACAGGCGATCTCGCGTTCGCTGAGCGCCTCGGCGGCAGCCGTGCGGCGTTCGTCGAGCGAGAGCAGGTCCATCATGATGTGGCAGCAGCGACCGTGCAGCTCGACGATGGTATCGCTCGAAGGATCGATCTCATCGCCGGTGAAAAGGATGAAACCATTGCCGACGGCGCCGAGCCGCACCGGAAAGGCAAGTCCGGAGAAGGGCAGAATACCGTCCTGCAGTCGCGTCATGAACGCCGAGAAGTCTGCCGGACCGGGTGCCGCACGGTCGTAACCGCCGGCCCATGAGAGCGGCAGCAGCGACTTGTCGATATGATCGAGAAGAATATCGCCGTAGGCATCCGTGAAGGCCTTGCCGAAACCGGCATTGGAAGACCCCCAGTTCTCGAGCTCGCAGACAAGCCTCTGCTTTGCCGGAAGGCCCGAGCCGCTGACGCGGAAGATCGCGAAGCCTTGCGCATCGGCGAGCTTCTGCATCGCGATCAGCCGCGGAAAAAGGTCGGACCGGCTGGAAATCCTGTTCACACGCACCGTGCGCAGCTGCTCGGCGCTGCTCATCGTCCTGCCTGCTGGATAGCCCATGGATCCCCCTATACGAGATTATTGCGGACGGCGAAGGCAATGGCCTCGGACCGGGTCTTGGTCGCCGTCTTGCGCATCACGCTGGTGATGTAGTTGTTGATGGTATTGCGGGAGATTCCGAGGATCATCGCGATCTCGTCGCTGGTCTTGCCTTCGGCGATCCAGAACAGGCATTCCAGCTCGCGGTCGGTCAATTCGAAATCGCGATCGACCTTCGTACCACCGCAGCGCAGGAAGCTCGCGACATAGCCTGCAAGCAGGCCTACGTCCCGCAGGCGCTCGGGCGAAAGGATGAACCCCTCGCCGAACAGGAACATCAAGGCCAGCCGCGACCGGCCGACATTGAAGGTCACCGAACAATATTGGCGGCTGGCGCCATCCGGAATCTCGGCAACGTCAGGCAGAAGAGCAAAATTCGGCTGGAAGACCTGCATGCATTTTTCCAGCTCTGTCGACCGGGCATAGCCGCGGACCAGATCATTGGCGATGTCCCTGACCAGATCGAAAGGCCAGTCCGACGAAACGATGAAATCGAGGCCACTTTCCTGAAGGAGATCGCAGCGCGCCAGAAGGTAGTGCGAAGCACCCACGTAGTCCGTCAGAGCGCGCAGACCAGACTGCAACCTGCCGGTGCTGGCAACGCCGTGGAGGCGCTGGAGCAGCTCATCGCGCGGCAGCAGATCCGGCACCACCGCACTCGCGAAATTCGCCATATGCCTCTCGCCTTTGCTCGCCTGAATTACATTCATATCCATTGGCAATGTCCTGCGGCTGAGAAACGATCGAACTCGGTGCAACAGCAATTTTTCTGTAAAGGATTCAGGTCAAGTCCCGCTCGAATCCCATTTCGAATCACCCAAGGGTAAGCCAGCCGATGCAAATCACCATCTCCGACTTCTAGGGATTTACTTTCGCTGTCGCCAATGCACTGATTCGACCACTCGTTTCAGCCTTCAAGATCTAAGGAGGCTAAGGTGATTCTGGCGGTATCGCAACCAGCTTCGCGTTTTACGCGAATCCCTCTCATCATGTCGCGTTACAGCCGCATTTAAGTAGTCGGGTCTATAGTGTTGTTCGAATTCCCAACCCTGATTGTCATGCCCCAAGTCTCTCACAGAGCCGGGCATGGTTTTCAGCAACAGCGGTCAGGAAATCCAGCTTTGGTACCGACATGAAAAAAGGCCGGTTGCCCGGCCTTTCCTTTACGCTGCTTCGTCGATCGCCCATTTCCTGAGGATTTTCGCGGCGCGTTCCTCGTTGATCTCGACCATACGGGAAAGCTTGCGTTCCGGACCTTCCTTGACACGGCGATTGAAGTTTCCATCGTCGTCGCCGAGGCTGAGCAGGTCTTCGGTACTGTCGAAGCCGAAGTCGGACCCGAAGCCGTCCATGAGAGCGCCGCCGGGTGCTCCCGATGCAGGCGCGAAGTCCGGAAGCTCGAGGCCAGCCGCTTCCGGCGTCGCGTCGCCGAAAGCCGGGGAGCTGCCGTTGCCGTTGATGCTGCGCACCAGAGGCCGCAGGCCCATCCAGACCACCACGAAGGCGACCGCGACAAAGGCAAGCGAGTTGATGATGCCGGCAAGGTTGCGGCTCAGCATGTCCATGACGCGGACACCGCCGGTGGCGTCTTCAAGCAACTGGTTCTCGAGGAAGTCCATGGCCGTCACGGTGACGACGTCGCCGCGCTTGGGGTCGATGCCGGCCGCCGAAGAGACGATCTTCTGCATTTCGGCAAGATAGGCGTCGACCTTGGTCTGATCGGCTGGCTCACCGACCATCTTGGCGATGCGGCCCTTGTTGACCACCACGGCGATCGAAAGCTTTTCGACCTTATAGCTGCTGCGGGTCGTCGCCGTCGTCTTGCTGTTGATTTCGTAGTTGGTCTGCTCTTCGCGCTTGTCGGACTTGTCCTGCGATTCAGGCCCGGCGGAACCGCCGGCCTCGGGAGCCGCCTGCGGAATATTCTGCTCGACTGTCGTCGCGCTATCGGACTGCTTCTGCTGCGACTGCTGGGCTTCCTTCGTCGAGCGGACCGAACGTTCGACCTTGGATTCAGGATCGAAAACCGTTTCCTGGATCTGCTGGGCGTCGGTGTTGAGATCGGCGGTGACGCTGGAGCGGAAGTTGTCCATGCCGAGGAAGGGTGCCAGCGCCTTGTCGATGTTGGATTCGACTTCCTGCTGAACGTTCTGGACGATGTTGAGCGAGCGGTTCAGCGAGCTGTTGCTCGCCTCGTCGCCGGAAGCGAGCAGCTGGCCAGCGGAATCGAGGATGGTCACGTCATCGACATCAAGCCCCGGCACGGCCGAGGCGACGAGGTGGCGGATCGAGGTCGCCGCGCTCCGCCCGGTGGTGGCGCTTGCGCGAATCATGACGGATGCGGTCGGTTTCTGCTCCGCCTTCCGGAAGTTTCCGACCTCCGGCATGACGATATGGACGCGCGCGGCCGTGATACCCGAGATCGACTGGATGGTGCGGGCGATTTCGCCTTCCAGCGCTCTAACCCGCGTTACCTCCTGCATGAAGGAGGTCAGGCCGAGGGAGCCGACATTGTCGAAGAGTTCATAACCGGCATTGGCGCTGTTCGGCAGGCCGCGCTCGGCAAGCATCAGGCGGGCCTTGCCCGTCATCCCCGCGGGAACGCTGATGCTGGAGCCATCCGTGCCGACCTGGAAATTGATGTTGGCTTCGGCAAGCGCCATGCTGATCTGGTTGAGATCCGGCGAGTCCAGGCCGACATAGAGGGTTTCCTGTGCCGGCTTGTTGACGAAAAGGGCGGCCGCAAGGACGATTGCAATGGAAACGGCACCGACGCCTCCGAGAATCATCAGGCGTGTTCGGCCCAGGGAACCGAAGTTCTTAAAGATCTGAACTAATTGATTTAACAGATTCATTCTGTTCTCGCACGATCCGTCAAAGACAAAGCAGGCTTATTGCCTCATCTGACGAATAGTCGGCGAAACTTGTGCGAGCGTTTCGTGAGAGTGTGCGGGAGGGAAAAGGCCTAAAGTAATTCCAGCAAAAAATGCGCGGCGGTTTTGCGTCCGGTATTGCGCAGGAACAAAGAGAGAGCGTTTCCGTGACTCGGAGAAAAACGGGGTCGTTCTAGAAGAAATCGAAGTCGCCGGCTGCCTTGCTCAATGGCTGGGAGTGGCCGTGGCGTGTGGCGCCGCCCAGTGCCTTTTGCATCTCTGCCAGCTTGACGAGGCTGAGCGCGGTTGCGACGTCGACTGCCCAGCCGTGGGGGATTTCGCCGGTGATGGTGTCGATGAATTCGGCAAGGCCGCGCGATTTCTGCACGGCCAGATCGATGCCCTGCATGACCTTCATGGCATCCGGCGAGTTCAGGATTTCGGCGCCGCCGAGGTCGAGAAGCTGCGGCTCGATGCGCTCGATGAGATAGGCGACATCGTGCAGTTCGGACACGATGCGCATCAGGATGTCGCTCAGCGCTTCGACAGGCGCAGGCGGCTCCATCATCTGGGTAAATGTCATATGAAAATCCTCGCCATCAAAAAAATTCGATACTGGTTTCGACGGGCTTCTGCGGAGCGGTGGGGCGCTGCTCGAGAGCGACGGTTCTCTGCGTTTCGGCGCCGGTCAGGGGGTATTGCCGGGCACGACCGGAGACCGGCCAATATTCAAGCTTGCGCCCATGCTCTCCGCCGGTCGAGGAACCGACCACCGGAATGCCTTCATCCCTGAGGAACTGCACGGCGAAGGCCGCGTTCTGCTCACCGACATTGGAGAATGTCGAGATCGTCTTCGCGCCGCCGAAGATCTTTGCCTCCAGCCGGTCGCGCCGGGCGCCCTGCTTCAGGAGACCGTTGATCAGCAATTCCATCAGATGCACGCCGTACCGCGTGGCATCGCCGCCTGATGTCGGCGACGTCGCCGAACCGGGCAGCAGAAAGTGGTTCATGCCGCCGACACCGGCGACAGGATCTCTGAGGCACGCAGCCACGCACGAACCGAGAATGGTCGAGAGGACCGCATTCGGATCGTTCAGAACCTTGTACTCGCCCTGAATGATGTGCACGCGGCGGGCTGCCCCCTCAGTGATCATTTCAGGGCTCCAAACACGGCTTCGATGGCCGCTTTCATCTTCTCGATCGTGAACGGCTTGGCGAGCACGTTGTTGGCGCCGAGCTGGGCCGCCTTCTGCACCAGTGCGCGGTCACCCTGGGCGGTCAGGATGATGAAGGCCGCCTTCTTGGTGTTGGGGTTGGTGCGCACTGCCTGAAGGAAGCCGATGCCATCCATCTTCGGCATGTTGAAGTCCGAGATCACCAGGTGGTGCGGCTGCTCGGCCATGATCTTCATGCCCTGCTCACCGTCACCAGCCGACGTGATCTGCTTGAAACCGAGCTGGGTCAGCGCATCGCTGAGCAGCAACCGGCTCGTTACCTGATCGTCGACGATCAGAACTTTGATTTTCTCCGCGAGCGACATTTATTCGGTCCCTTCCTTTCGGGCGGCTGTCATTTTCAATATTTCTTCACCGATGGCAGACAGCGGCAGCTGCTGCTCAACGGCGCCAAGTTCGTGAGCAACCCTTGGCATTCCGTAAACGACACAGGTTTTTTCGTTCTGGCCGAGCGTTCTGGCGCCGGCGTGGCGCATTTTCAACAATCCGGCGGCGCCATCGCGGCCCATTCCGGTCAAAATCACACCGACGGCATTGCGGCCCGCCAGTTCCGCGACCGAATCGAACAGCACATCCACCGAGGGGCGGTGACCGTTGACTGGCGCGCGGTCAATGAGACGGCAGCAGGGCGCCGAGGCGCCGCTGACCTGCAGGTGCCGCTCGCCGCCGGGCGCCAGATAGATCTTGCCGATTTCGAGCCGGGCGCCGTCGGTCGCTTCCTGCACCACCGGCGCACAGAGGCGGTTCAGCCGCTCGGCGAAGCTCTTGGTGAAGGTCGGCGGCATATGCTGGGTGATGACGGTCGGCGGGCAATTCGCCGGAAATTTCTGCAGCACGGCAATGAGTGCCTCGACGCCGCCGGTCGACGAGCCGATCGCAACGATCTTGCGGCCGACGCGGAAATCGGCGACCGACGGTGGTGGCGCAACGGCGGCGACGGGCTGGGAATACTGGCGTTGCGTGCGCGCGGCGGCCTTGACCTTCTCGGCGAGGTCGCCGAAAGGCCTGAGTTCGCCCGGCGCCGGCTTGCCGACGCAGTCGAAGGCGCCGATCTCCAGCGCCGCAAGCGTCGCCTCGGCGCCGCGATGGGTCATCGTGGATACCATGATCACCGGCATCGGACGCAGCGTCATGATCTTTTCGAGGAAATCGAGGCCGTTCATGTTCGGCATCTCGATGTCGAGCGTCAGGACGTCGGGGTTCAGCCGCTTGATCGCCTCGCGCGCTTCCAGAGCGTCGCCGGCCTGGCCGATGACGTTGACCTCGGGATCGGAACTCAAGACGGCGGTGATCAGCCCCCGCATCGTCGGCGAGTCGTCAACAACGAGAACCCTTGCCGGAGCGCTCATGCCTTCCTCCCGAGACCTTTGGCCGTGTAGCGATAGGTCGTGATGCCGATATTGTCGAAGACGTGTTTTGCCTCACCCGAAACACGCTCGGAATGGCCGATATAGAGATGACCGCCCTCCGGCAGCAGACCGGCGAAACGCTGCCAGATCTTCATCTGCGTCGGCTCGTCGAAATAGATGACGACGTTGCGGCAGAAGATGACGTCGAACTTGCCCTTGAACGGCCATTGCGCCATCAGGTTCAGTTCGTTGTAGGTGATCAGCCGCTTCACGCGGTCGTCGACCTGGAACTTCCGGCGGCCCTGCACCTCGACTTCGCTGAACCATTGCTTGCGCATGGCCGGCGACACGGTTTCGAGCGCATTTTCGTCATAGGCGCCGGCGCGGGCGATCGCGAGGATCTTCGGATCGATGTCGGTTGCCAGGATCTTGAAGTCGTAATCCGCGACATTCGGCATCAGCGACAGCACCGTCAGCGCGATCGAATAGGGTTCCTGCCCGTCGGAAGAGGCGGCCGACCAGATGCGCACCCTGCCGCCCGATCTCGCCCGCTGCAGAAGCTCCGGCAGGACATGGTCGCGCAGATGGTCGAAATGGTGGTTTTCGCGAAAGAAGCGGGTAAAATTGGTCGTCAGATGCGAGAGCATCTCGCGGCGCGGCGCAGCACCCGCCGGCGAAGCGACGAGGTCGCAATACTCCCGGAAGCCGGACAGGCCGAGATTGCGGATGTGCTTCGACAGGCGCGAATAGACGAGCGACGCCTTCGTCTCGTTGAGGAAGATGCCGGCATCCGAATAGATCATCGCAGCGATCTCGGTGAGGTCGCGGCGCGTCAGCGGATATTCTCCGCTCGCCAGGACCTCGTCGGATCCCTGTCTCTGATCTTTTGCGCCCATTACACTCATGCGGCTTCGCTTTCGGTCTCTGGAAAGAGGGATTCGAGTTCGATCAGGCAGATCATGCGCTTCTCGATGGCGAGAATGCCGCGGGCAAATTGACGCTCGAGCTCGGAGGAGATCTCGGGCGTCGGCTGGATGGTTTCGTCGGTCACCGTCAGGATGTCGGAGACGGCGTCGACCAGAAGGCCGACGACTTTACGCCGGACCTGGGCGACGATGATGACATGGCGAGCGGTCGGATCGGCCGGCTTCATGCCGAGCCGGGCCGCAAGATCGATGATCGGCAGCACCGCGCCGCGCAGGTTGATGACACCCAGCATATAGTCAGGCGAATGCGGCATCGCGGTCGCCGGGGTCCAGCCCCGGATTTCGCGAACCGACATGATGTTCACGCAAAATTCCTGATCCCCGATACGGAACGCGATCAGCTCGCGATCCCCCTGGTTCAGATTTTTTACAGTGTACGACATTCCCTTACCCTACCGCTGCTAACGACATTTCCGCTTTGAGGGACTGGCCGCGCGAGGCGCCGACAACCGCGTCGACATCGAGGATGAGAGCCACGCGCCCGTCGCCGAGAATGGTGGCGGCGGCAATGCCCGGCACATGGGTGTAGTTCGCTTCCAGGCTCTTGATGACCACCTGGCGCTGACCCTGGATGGCATCGACCATCAGGGCGCGCTGGCCGCCGCCTTCGGATTCCACCAGAAGCGCCACGCCCTCGACCGGATTGGCCTGGGTGGCGCGGAAGTTCAGGATGCGGCCGACATCGACCAGAGGGCAGAAGCTGTTGCGGATCGAGATCAGCCGGTGGTTCGCACCGAAGGAGTGGATCGCGGCCGCTTCCGGCTGCAGGGTTTCGACGATCGCCGTCAGCGGCACGACCAGCGTCTGGCCGGCGACGGTGACCACCATGCCGTCGAGGACAGCGAGTGTCAGCGGCAGGCTCATGGTGAAGACCGAGCCGTGACCCGGCTTCGAGGTGATGTTGATGCGGCCGCCGAGCGCCTGGATCGAACGCTTGACGACGTCCATGCCGACGCCGCGGCCGGAGATGTCGGAGATCTTGTCGGCCGTCGAGAAGCCCGGCAGGAATATCAGGTTGTCGATTTCTTCGTCCGACAGGTTGGAATCGGCCGGGATGAGGTCGTTGTCGATCGCCTTCTGGCGGACCTTCTCGCGGTTGATGCCGGCGCCGTCGTCGGCAAGCTCGATCAGGATGCGTCCCGAACGATGCTTGGCAGTCAGGCGGACTGTGCCTTCGGTGTTCTTGCCGGCGGCTGCGCGCTTTTCGGGCGTTTCGATGCCGTGGTCGACGGCATTGCGGATCATGTGGGTCAGCGGTTCGGCGAGCTTGTCGATGACCGTCTTGTCGACTTCGGTGTTTTCACCTTCGGTGATCAGGCGGATCGACTTGCCGGTCATGTCGGCGATTTCGCGAACGATACGCGACATGCGCTGGAAGACCGGCTTCACCGGCTGCGCGCGGATCGCCATGACCGAGTCCTGTATCTCACGGGTGAGCTGCTGCAACTCCTCGAGGCCCATATTGATCGAGGAGGTGCCCGTCGTGTCGTTCTCGATGACGCTCTGCGACAGCATCGCCTGGTTGATGACCAATTCGCCGACGAGGTTGATGAGGCGGTCGACACGGTCGAGATCGACGCGGATCGTCTGGCCGGCACCGGCGGCATTGTTCTGGGCGGCAGCGCTTGCAGCGGCCGCTGCGGCGGCTGCCGATTCCTTCTTCTCGACGCGGGCGGCGACCATCTGCGTGACGTTGGAGGCAGTCTCGGCGGCAGCAACGGCTGCGGCCGTCTCCCGCGCGTCCGAGGCGGAAACTTCTTCCATTGCGCCCGTTTCGTCCAGGATCGACAGATCGAAGGGAACCGGCACCATCGGCAGTTCGTCGTTGCTGGTCGCGTCGGCCCTTGCTTCTTCGACCGGCTTGACCGTCAGTTCGCAATCCCACTCGGCGAATTCGAAGACGGTGCGGATGGCGTCCTCGCCCTTGTCCGTCTTGATCGTGACGTTCCAGAAGAAATAAGCGCCTTCCGGGTCGAGTTCCTCGAGGCCCGGCAAGTCATCCGTATTGCAATAGATCGTCATTTCACCCAGGCGCGAGAGATCACGCAGCAGCAGGGTGGCGTCATTGCCCTTGGAATAGAGTTCGTAGCGCGGCTTGAAGATGACTTCATAGGTCGGCATGCCGCCCGCATCGTCTTCGCCGCCAAAATCGTCGAAGGAAAAGGGGACCGGCTGGAAGCCGCTGTCGTCCGTCGGCTTGGGGGTCGGCGCCGGAGCGGCCGAAGCAACCTTTGCGGCGGCCTTCGGCGCAGGCGCCTCGGCTGATGCAGAGGGAGACGGCAGTTCGCCGTTGGCCAGCGCCTCGAGCTCCTTGACGAGGCCGCGGCTGCGGCTTTCATCGACGCTGCCGCCGTCGCGCGCAGCATTCGTCAGGTCGGCGAGCACGTCGGCCGACTTCAGCATCACCTTCAGGACATCCTGGTTCGGCTCAAGCTTGTTGGATCGAACGCAATCGAGAGTGGTCTCGAAGACATGGGCGAAGGCGACCAGATCGTCAAGGCCGAAGGCGCCGGCGCCACCCTTGATCGAATGCACGGCACGGAACACCGCATTGACGGTTTCCGGATCGCGATCGCCATCATTCAATTTCAGAAGACCGGATTCCAACTCGGCGAGCTGTTCCTCGCACTCCTGGAAAAAGATCTCTTTGATTTCGTTCATATCCATAGGAGCAAATCCTGGGTTTAAGCGGTTACACGCTCAATGGCATCGATCAGCTTGGCCGGGTCGAAAGGCTTGACGATCCAGCCCGTGGCACCAGCCTGGCGGGCGCGGTTCTTCTTTTCCGCGTCGCTTTCGGTGGTCAGAACCAGGATCGGGATCGCCCGATATTTCTCGTTGCGGCGGACACCTTCGATGAAGCCGAAGCCATCGAGGCGCGGCATGTTGATGTCGGTCACGATGACGTCAGGATTGGACTCTTCGAGGATCTCGAGGCCCTCGATGCCATCTTCCGCCTGGATCGTCTCGAAGCCGGCATTGTTCAGCGTCACGAGAAGCATGTTTCGGATGGTGCGGGAATCATCCACGGTCAGCACTTTTTTCTTCATTGCCGAATCTCCTTGGCAAGCAGGTGGTCAATATTGACGCCAACCAGCTGCATGGTTTTCTGAAATGCGTCGGACACCTTGGAGAAGGTGAACGGCTGCTTGTCCTGCTCCCAGGTCTTCTCGGCGGACATCAGAACCTGGGCGCAAAGAGCACCGATCCGTTCGACGCCGGATGCGTCTATCGAAAGACCGCTACCCCGGAGAGAGAGGAGTTTATCGCGCAAGGCGGAAGCCTCGTTGAGGTCGAGCACCGCTGTCAAATCCAGCGTCTTGCCACTCTTCTTTGCTGCCATCAGCTTTTCCTTGTCCCCTTATCCCCGGCCCGAAAAGACGAGCTGAGGCAATCATCCGATAGGTTAGTAAACATTCCGCCCACCTCCGACGCTTGCGAACGCTTGCGGAAGGCCAAAATCGTCATTTTCGTATTCGTCCACGACCGGTGCCGGGCGGGTAGCGCCCTCAAGGGCGCGCGGCGGTGTCATGCGCACTGGCGCCGGGCGCCCGGCAATGGCGTTTTCCCGGGCGATGCGGAATTCGCGAATCGTCTGGCCGAGCTCGAGTATGACGGAGTGGAGGTGGTCGGCGCCTTCGGCCGAGCGCTCCGCAAGGCCGGCGCTGTCGGCCACCTCGCCACCCAGGCCCTTGACGTCGGCTGCCACGCTGTCGAGGCTTGCGGCATGTTCGCCGGTTCGGGTGGCGATGCCTGACATGGCGGCGTTGATGTCGGTGACCTGGCGCACGATGCTGCCGATCGAATCCTGTGTGCGGCCGACCATCTGCACGCCGGCGTTGACCTGCGCCTTGGTCGTCGTCACCAGGGTCTTGATCTCGCGGGCGGCTTCGGCCGAACGCTGGGCAAGGGCGCGGACTTCCTGGGCGACGACGGCAAAACCGCGGCCGGAATCGCCGGCGCGAGCGGCCTCGATGCCGGCATTCAGCGCAAGAAGATTGGTCTGGAAGGCGATCTCGTCGATCGCGCCGATGATCTGGCCGATCTTTTCGGCCGACTGCTCGATATCGGCCATGGCGCTGATCGCGCGGCCGACGACCTCGCCGCTTTCCTCGACGGCAGCGCGCGTCGAGGCGGCCGCCTGTTCGGCAGCGCGGCTGTCGGCAGCACCATCGCGGACACCGCCGGCAATGCCGGCAAGGGCAGCGGCGGAAAGCTGCAGCCGGTCGGCTTGGCCGGAGGCCGTGCCGGCAAACTGCCGCGACATACCGGCAAGCGAACCAGTCGCCGCTTCGGCCTTGGCCGTGCGCTCGGTAATAGTGGTGAACTCGGCCTGAAGGCCATCCAACGCGCCGTTCAGCGCGGCGGCGATCCCGGCATGAGCGCCGTCACCGTCGACGGGGGCTCGCCGCGTCAGGTCGCGTGCGGTCAGGCCTTCGATGACATCGCCGAAGATCCGGGCAATTTCGGCCTCGCTGTCGGCGCGCTGGTCGGCAAGCGCGCGGCTCTGGGCGGCGCGCAGCGCGTTGAAACGGAGCGAGACGGCGATTTCAACATCGACCATGACGATGCGGATGATCGCCGTCATCAGATCGGAGATTTCGCGGGTGCGACGCTTGGCCGACGGCAGCAGCGGACGGCCGGCGATCTCTTCGGCGAGACCGGAAACGACATGTTCCAGCATGACGCCATGGCCGGCGACGTGCCAGCGCGGGTCGAGGCCCATCTTGCTTTCGGTATCGGAGAGAACCTTGACGCGCTCGGCATAGAGGCTGTCGAACCGCGCATCCGTCAGCACGTCCCAATGCGAGGACTGCAGATCGTGAAGGCGCTCGACCTGGCGCTCGCTCTCGAAATTGCGCGAGGCGTCGGGGAATGACTGGAACCTGTGGAAGAGATCCCGGAGGCCTGCCTTCAGATGCGCTTCGAGCGCCGGCCGGTTACGGCGCACCAGTTCACACTGGTCGGCATCGAGACCGGCAAAGCGCAGGCGGTCGCGCAAGCTGCCTGCCTGCGCTCCACGAGCCTGATCTGATGGCATGTCCTGCCTCAACGCCTGTCCCCAACCACATTCCGGGCGAAGGCCCGGCCAAAAACTTGCGCAGCATCCGTTGAACGCGAAGCGTGGAGATGGTCCTCACCACCGGTTACAACCGGCGGATCGAAACCCCCTGATCAGCTATGTTTCGGAGCTGTCTGAAGAGATGGATACCGGATCAACCCGGTACGGCGGGACGGCGTCATGCCTGGTGGGAACGAGTGCATCTTCCCATTCCGACGTGTACACCAATGTTTATGGTTAATTCCTTGCCTGAAGGTTAATAAGCCTTTCGCGGTGCAGGCTTTTGAAGCAATTCAAGGCCGTTCGCTGCAAATACTGTTGCGGAGTTGCATGGCTGCTACAAGGCACACGCAAGCTCCGTGTTATATGCCGGTCGATAACCAAGACATGACGTCGACAAGGACAGAGCAATGATTGTTCTCGGATTGGGTGCCTGCTTGATTGCAATGACGCTGCTTGCAGCCGTCGCCCGCCTCGATTCCCTCGCCGCAAACCGCGATATGCGCGCCCTTCGGGTGTTCTAAAAACCCACCCTTCCCCGTTGGCAGTCCGGCACCTTTGGTGTATCGCACTCGCGCCTTTCATGTCAGCGGAACTATCGGTTCATGTCCCCCAGATCTGGTCTCCTCATCGTTCTTGGCTTCACGCTCTGGCGCGTCGTCATGCTCAACTTCGATGCGACGGACCTTTTCGTCGACGAGGCACAGTACTGGTTCTGGTCGCAAAACCTCGACCTCGGCTATTATTCCAAGCCGCCGATGATTGCGTGGGTGATCCGGGCGATGACCGAGCTTTCCGGCTCCAACGCCATCTATTGGATCAGGCTGCTCGGACCGCTGATCCACATGGCGGCGGCACTGGTGCTGATGAAGACGGCAAAACGTTTCGTCGGGCCGGAGATCGAAGGCTGGACGGGCGCCACCTATATCACGCTCCCCGGTGTGGCGCTTTCTTCGGTGTTCTTCTCGACCGATGTGATCCTGCTGTTCTTCATCGCGATCGCCTTGCTTGCCTATTTCGGCTTGACGCAGCGGCGCTCGGTCGGGCTGGCGCTGGTCATGGGCCTTGGCGTCGGCTTCGCCTTCCTGACGAAATATGCCGTGCTGTTCGTTGTTCCGGGCGGCGCGATTGCCCTCCTCCTCATTCCGGCGGCACGCATCGCCATTCGGGATTTCATCATCGCGGTCGCGGTCGCGGCGGTCGTCGCCCTGCCGAACCTCTGGTGGAACCTGCAGCACGACAACACGACGGTACGGCATACGCAGGACATCGCCCATTGGAGCGAACTTGGCGTCAATCTCCGGCGCGGGCTTGAATTTTTCGCCGCCCAGTTCGGCGTCGTCGGGCCGATCATCTTCTTTGCGATGCTCTGGGCGGTCTATCGCATGATCAAGGGCAGGAGCGACGATCGGGAAAAGATACTGGTCTGGCTGTCGATGCCGGTGGTGCTGCTCATCACGCTGCAGGCAACGGTCGCCAAGGCTTACGCCAACTGGGCGGTGACCGCCTATGTCGCAGGCACCATCCTTGCCGTCTGGCTGCTTTATCGGATGTGGCCGAAGGGGCTCAGGCTGTCGCTCACCATCAACGGCATCGCCAGCCTGCTCTTTCCGCTGGCGACGATCTTTCCGCATCAGTTGCTGCTGCCGAACGGCGACGCGCTGATGAAACGCTATCTCGGCCGCGCCGAGGTCAGCCGCGAGACCGCCGCACTCGCAGCGCAAGCCGGCACCGATATCATCGTCACCGACAATCGCGATATGGTCGCCGATCTTTTCTATACGCTCCGCGATGCATCCTACAGGATCTATGCGCGGGCGCCCGCCGGCCTGCCGGAAAGCTATTACGAGCAGGAATTCGCTCTGCCTGCCGACATCACCAGCAAGGTGCTGTTCCTGACGGACGGGGCCTTCACCTGCGCCACCGAGACGCCGGAAGTGCTGAAGAACTGGCAGCCGACGGAGGGCAACTACAAGGGCAAGACGCTTTCCATCTACAAGGTCTCTGCCGCCTGCCTGGCACCCTGAGCGGGTTTCGGCCTGCTCTATGACACAGCCAAGCCCCTTTTAGAGGTGCGGCTCGGTATCACTTTGAATTGCTGAATCATTTTATCCAGCGGGCAGGCAGAGGCCGGTGCCCGCCCCTTCGATCTCCACGAATTTGACGCCGCCTTCCTCAAAGGCGAGGCGTAGCTGCGCCTCCGTCGCGCGATGGATGTCGTGGTGCCGTCCCTCATAATCGCGGATGGTGCTGCGCGAGACGGCGGCCTTTTCGGCAAGGTCGGTCTGGGTCCAGTCCAGCAGGCCGCGCGCCGCGCGGCAGAGAGCGGGAGTGAGAATTGTTTCTCTTGCGCCTTGACCCATGATTTCAAGTTGCCCATATTGGTCGATATAGACCATATATGTCATATTACGGACGGGATTTCCAGATCGGGAGACAAAGATGCCACACGATACGCCCTTGATTTCGACAATCGTCGGCGGCCTCGTGCTGGCTTTCATCTTTGGGGCCTTCGCCCATCGGCTGCGGATGCCGCCGCTCGTCGGTTATCTGATCGCCGGCGTGCTCGTGGGGCCACATACGCCGGGTTATGTGGCGGATCAGAACCTTGCGCCGGAGCTTGCCGAAATCGGCGTCATCCTGCTGATGTTCGGCGTCGGGCTGCATTTCTCCCTGAAAGACCTGCTGTCGGTGCGCGGCATCGCCGTGCCCGGGGCGATCGTGCAGATCGCTTTCGCGACATTGCTCGGCTGGGGGCTCGGCGCCTTTATGGGCTGGTCGACCGGCGGCAGCCTGGTCTTCGGCCTAGCGCTTTCGGTCGCCTCCACCGTTGTGCTGTTGAAAGCGCTGCAGGAGCGGCGCCTAGTCGAAACGGAGCGCGGCAGGATCGCCGTCGGCTGGCTGATCGTCGAGGATCTCGCCATGGTGCTGGCGCTGGTACTGATCCCGGCCGCAGCCAGCATCGGCGGTGAGGGTCACGCTCCCGTCGAGCCGCTCTCAGCCGGGCTGAGCAGCCTCTTCGGCCTGGATCTCGGCATCGGCGGCATGATCGCCATGACGCTGGTGAAGGTGGCATTGTTCGTGGCGCTGATGCTGGTTTTCGGCCGCAAGCTCATTCCCTGGACGATGCACCGCATCGCCCATACCGGTTCGCGTGAACTCTTCCGGCTCGGCGTGCTGGCGATCGCGCTCGGCGTCGCCTTCGGAGCAGCGAAGCTCTTCGGCGTGTCGCTGGCGCTCGGCGCCTTCTTTGCCGGCATGGTGCTTGCCGAAAGCGAACTCAGCCATCGCGCCGCGCAGGAAAGCCTGCCGTTGCGCGACGCCTTTGCCGTGCTGTTCTTCGTCTCGGTCGGTATGCTGTTCGATCCGAACATTCTGATCGACAAGCCGCTGCCGATCCTTGCCACCATCTTCATCATCGTCATCGGCAAGTCCGTCGCCGCCTTCCTGATCGTGCTCGCCTTCAAGAAGCCGCTCGGCACGGCGCTGACGATTTCGGCAAGCCTCGGCCAGATCGGCGAATTCTCCTTCATCCTCGCCGCCCTCGGCGTCGAACTCGGGCTGCTGCCGGAGGAGGGCCGCGATCTGATCCTTGCCGGCGCCATCATCTCGATCATCCTCAATCCGCTGCTGTTCTTCCTCTGCGACCGCATGCGGCCGCTGCTGGATGGTGCAAAGCGCGAAGACGTCGTGGCAGACCCTGCTCCCGCTGCGGATGCGATAGCAGCGCAGGAGGAGATGCTGCCCGAAGACGACGAGGTGCACCCGACCGCTCTCAGCGGCCACGCCATTCTCGTCGGCTACGGGCGGGTTGGCAGCATCGTCGGACAGAATCTCAAGTCGTCAGCCACACCTTTTCTCGTCATCGAGGACTCCGACAAGCGCATCGGCGAGCTGAAGGCGCAGGGTATCGAAACTCTGTCGGGCAATGCGGTGATGCGGGAAACGCTCGACCTTGCCAATCTCTCTGGCGCCCGCAGCATTGCCATCGCCATCCCGAACGCCTTCGAAGCCTGCCGTATCGCCGAGCAGGCGCGCAGCGTCAATCCATCCATCCTCATCGTCGCCCGCGCCCATTCCGACGCGGAGGTCGATGAGCTGAAGCAATATGGCGCCGACACCGTCATCATGGGCGAGCGTGAAATCGCGCTGGGCATGGTTGACCGGCTCGCGCAAGTGCATCATGAGAGTGTGCCCTATGAAGACGGGCATGGGCCTGATACAATTATGCCGACGGATGACCCTCCGCCGGGAAGAGAATGAGAGATTGGCGCGCTTTTGAGCCGATACGGGAGTGACATAACCGGGACGGAGATGGAGCTGGATCAGCGCCGTCTGACGAGCCGTATCGCCGCTTCCCTCCTCGTCGCCGTCCTTGCCTATCTCGGCCTGCTTTTCGGCGGCAATCTGGTGATTTCGCCGGTCGCCGCCGCCAATACGCTTTCCTCTTCCGATCGGGATTCGCAGCCGCCGCAGCTGACTGCGCGCGACGCCGTGCGCGGGCTGCTTGCCACTGAACGCAAGCTTGCGCCGAAGCAGGCGGCGCTTGACGCCGGACCCCTTGCCCTTGCCGCCGCCCCGGCTGCCGATTTTTCCGGCTGGACCATGGCCGCGCCTTTTCCGGCATTTGATGCTTCGCTTCATGCCGCAGTCTCTAGGACCCATCAGCCGCGCGCACCGCCGGTCGCTGCCTGACGCTCGCGCCGATCGGCGCTCCCGACCATTGACGACATGCCGCCAGCGCCCGAGCGCCGGCCCTCGATATCAAGGAATACAACATGCGTACTTCACGATGGCTGGTGGTCACCTATACGGTGATCATCCTACTCGGCCTATTGATCGCCCTGCCGAACGTCCTGCCGCAATCCGTCCTTCAGCGCGTGCCGGCCTGGCTGCCGCATGAGCAGGTGTCGCTCGGCCTCGACCTTCGCGGCGGTTCGCACCTCGTTCTGGAAGTCGACGAAGCTGACCTTACCAAGGAGCGGCTGCAATCGCTGCTTCAGGACGCGCGCCGCGTGCTGCGCGAAAAGGGCATCCAGCCGAAAGCCGTGGTCCGCAGCCAGAACCAGATCGTCGTGACGCTCGCCGATGCCGCGCAGAGCGATGCTGCCGTCACCGAACTCAAGACGCTTGCCAACCCGATCAGCACCGGCCTCAGCGCCGGCCAGGCGGATCTTGATGTCACGGCGAACGGCGCCACCATCACCGTCGGCTTCTCGCGGGCCGGCATCGCCGCCAATGTCGACAATGCCGTCCAGCAGAGCCTTGAAGTCATCCGCCAGCGCGTCGACCAGGTCGGCGTCTCCGAGCCGACCATCCAGCGCATCGGCGCCAACCGCGTGCTCGTCCAGCTTCCCGGCGCGCAGGATCCGTCGCGCCTGCGCGAACTTCTAGGCTCCACCGCCAAGATGTCGTTTCATATGCTGGCGCCGAACAATGCGCCCGGACCCGGCGTGACCATGCTGAACGACGATGAGGGCAGGTCCTATCCGGTTCTCGACCGCGTCGAAATCTCCGGCGACCGCCTTTCGGATGCCCGCGTCAGCTTCGATCCGAATACGCGTGAGCCGATCGTCAGCTTCCGCTTCGACAGCGCCGGCGCCACCCGCTTTGCCGAGATCACCCGCCAGAACGTCGGCAATCCCTTCGCCATCGTCCTCGACAACAAGGTGCTGAGCGCGCCCGTCATCCGCGAGCCGATCACCGGCGGCTCCGGCCAGATCTCCGGCAGCTTCTCGGCCGACAGCGCCACAACGCTGGCCGCCATGCTGCGCGCCGGCGCCCTTCCCGCCAAGCTGACTGTTATCGAAGAGCGCACCGTCGGAGCCGATCTTGGCGCCGACGCCATCAAGATGGGCATTTATTCCGGCATCGTCGGTTTTGCCCTCGTCGCAGCCTTCATCTTCGTTCTCTATGGCTCCTGGGGCTTTCTGGCGAATATCGCGCTGTTGATCCACACGATCCTGACCTTATCGGCGCTAACGCTGGTTGGTGCGACGCTGACGCTGCCGGGCATTGCCGGTGTCGTTCTCGGTATCGGCCTTGCGGTCGACGCCAACGTTCTCATCAACGAGCGCATCCGCGAAGAAACGCGCAAGGGCAAGAGCGCCTTCGCCGCCATCGACACCGGCTTCCGCCGTGCCTATTCGACCATTATCGACGGCAACATGACGGCCCTGATCGCTGCGGCCATCCTATTCTTTTTCGGCTCCGGACCGGTTCGCGGCTTTGCCGTGACCATGGCGCTCGGCCTGATCATCTCGATGTTCACATCGGTTGCCTTCGTGCGTGTAGCGATGATCGAGATCACCCGCCGCCGCAAGCTCAAGGTGCTGAACATCCGGCCGTTGATCCCGTTCAGCCCCTATGACAAGCACATCGAGTTCATGAAGGCCCGCTTCTTCGGCGTCACCGTCTCGGCGCTGCTTTCGATCGCCTCCGTCGTGCTCTTCATTTATCCCGGTCTCAACTACGGCGTCGATTTCCGCGGCGGCATCCAGATGGCCGTCAAGACCCAGGGTGCGGCCGATCTAGCGAAGTTCCGCGAAGGTCTTGATAGTCTCGGCCTCGGCGAAATCACCCTACAGTCCTTCGGCGACAAAAGCAGCATTCTCGTTCGTGCCCAACGGCAGGAAGGCGGCGAAGAGGCGCAGACGGCAGCAGTGACCAAGCTGAAGGCCGAAGTCGCCAAGATCGATCCGACCGCTACCGTCGAAGGCACCGACGTCATCGGTCCGAAGGTCAGCGGCGAGCTTGCCTGGGCCGGTATCCTGTCGGTGGTGATCGCCAGCTTCGCGATGCTCCTCTATATCTGGGTGCGGTTCGAATGGCCATTTGCCGTCGGCGCCATCGTCACGCTGGTGCTCGACGTCACGAAGGCGATCGGCTTCTTCGCAATCACCGGCCTCGACTTCAATCTGACAGCGATCGCTGCCATCCTGACGCTTGTCGGTTATTCGGTGAACGACAAGGTCGTCGTCTATGACCGCATGCGCGAAAACATGCGGCTCTACAAGTCGATGCCGCTGCGCGAGATCATCGACAAGTCGATCAACGAGACCTTGGCGCGAAGCCTTTACACCAATGCGACGGCCTTCCTCGCGCTGGTGCCGATGGCGATCTGGGGCGGTAGTGCTGTCTCGAGCTTCGCGATCCCGATGGTCTTCGGCATTCTGGTGGCCGGCGCCTCGTCGATCTTCATCGCGGCACCCATCCTGCTCTTCCTCGGCGACTGGCGCCGCCGCCATGCCAAGGCCGCACCGGCAACCGATGAGGCAGTCGAGATCATTCCGCCGGAACAGGGTCGCCCGCGCAAATCCGCGAGCTAAAATCCCGTTAACGCATCCTTGATAGGGCGCCGGTTGCAGAGCCGGCGCCCTCTTTCTATTGTCGGCTGCTGCATTATTTGCCATTTCAAGGAGTTACAGCGTCCTTCGCGCGTCCGAAAAGATGCACGGCGCTGTAAAAAAGATCGGGGAAACCGCCAGATGTCATCTTACCCGACGAAACCCACCTTTGCCGGAGACAGCGAGGAGCGCATCAAGCGTTTTCTCGCGACCGCTTCGCACGACCTGCAATCGCCGCTCCGCCATATCGCCATGTATGCCGAACTGCTGCTCGACGACCTCGAGGAGACGCTCGACGGCGAACAGCTTCAGAGCCTGCGGATGATCATGGAAAAGGCGCAGACGGCGCAGCGTCTCACCAAGGCATTGATGAGCCTTGCCGGCGGCACACCCCAGGTGACGCCTGAAGAGGTCGATCTGCAGGCGCTCGCCGAAAATGTCTGGGGCGAACTTACGGACGAGACGGCGGTCGGCGAGGCGACGCTCGAAAGCAACGGCCTGCCCTCCATCCGGACCGACCCTGCCCTCTTCGGTCTGGTGCTGCGGCACTTGCTGACCAATGCCCTCATTTATCGCAGCGAAGCGGCGCCGCATGTGGCCATTGTCGCGGAGCGCGAGGGAACGGACTGGTTCATCCGGATTTCCGACAATGGGACGGGCATCGATCCCGCCTATCGGGAGCGGATATTCGAGCCTTTCTGGAAATTGCCGAAGCCGGGAACGGTCCAGGGCGCCGGTCTCGGGTTGACCACGGCGCAGGAGTTTCTGACGGCGCTCGGCGGCGATATCAGCCTCGAACATTCGGATGAAAGCGGCAGTCGCTTCATCATCCGCCTTCCGATTGCCTGAGTTTAGAGCAATTCCAGCAAAAGTGTGCAGCGGTTTGCGTCCGGAATTGCGAAAGTACAAAGACTAAAGCGCGACAAGCGAATCCGAAAGATCGCGACGCGCCTTAGATACTGTAATCGTCCTTCCAGAATTCCGGGACGTCATAGGTTACATATTCGCGGATGATGTGCTGCAGCGTCTGGGCATCGATTTCGTCTTTGCCGATGCGGAAATCGACGCCATAATCCGGGAATTCCTGGAAATAGCCGCCCGATATATCGGTCGAGACGACGCCGATGGGACCAGTGTAACCGATGCCGCGCAGCTCCGGCACCGTGTCGCGGAAATCGGCATTGGGCAAAAGGCGATTGTCGAGCAGGATGAGATCGAAGCGCGCAGCGCGGATCTTTTCCAGCGCGTCACCGATCGATTGCGAATATTCAACCTCGACGGCCGGCTCGGAGAGATCGGCGATCTTCTTCTTGAGCGCGCGGAATTCGATGAATTCGTCGTCCACAAAGAGGACCTTTACGGCATTCCTTCGGCTCGTTTCGGTGATCATCGTCCCATTTCCCCAATCCGAAACCAACTTCACGAAACCAAACCATTCCTCAAGGCGATCGCCACCATATGAACGCGGTTCACAGCGTCAAGTTTGCGCGCGGCCGCGGTGATGTGCGAATTGACCGTATGTTCGGAAAGACCGAGAATGATGGCGATTTCCGCCGACGTCTTGCCTTCGCTTGTCCATTTGACAATTTCCGATTCGCGCTGGGTCAGCCGTCCGGACATTTCCGGCGTCAGAATTTCCTCGTAGAGCTTGTCGAAAATACGCATGGCGTCGAGAAGCATGTCGGCGATCTCACTCTGATCCGGCTCCTGACGCTCGCCGCTGAGGACGAGGCAATATCGCCGCCCTTCCGGCGTGAACAGCGGGATGAAGAGAAAGACGCCGCTGAGGAACTCGTTGAAAACAAGATCGGACGGATAATCTGCCGGCTGTACGTTCCGGCCATGGACCGGCGTTGCCAGGAACTGGGCGGTCTTCGCCCGGACGGTGCCCAGCGCTTCCTTCAACGTCGTGATGAAAAGACCGACACGCCGCTCGGCAACATTGGTGATGACGATATCGCGTTCACCGAAAGGGGCCGAAGCCTCGGAAATGCGAGCAAGCGCGAAATTGTCGAAGTTGTAATGCTGCGCCGCGGATTTCAGCAGACGGAAAAAATCGGTGCGATTGATCGCCCGGCTCAGCTCCGGTCCGGCATGAAAGGGAATTGCCGGGGCATTGTTCATTCCACTCTTCCTCTCCTCCCGCCAATGCCTCTAATCCCGAAATCTTGGGATATACGTCTTAAACGCGAAGAGCTACAAAAATTGCGAGACGATTGATGAGGGATATCGAAAACGGGGACTTTCGATATGTAAGGCGGAAATCATCAATCATCTCAAACGACAGGTGATGCACGGGCAGATTTTACTGAGGGGCAGTAGTTCTTACCTGGGTATCGTATTCTTCCTGCATTCAACATCCATGAATGCGAGAAGGCAGTGCCAGACGTAAGCGCGAGAGAGCCGATAGACCCATTCAGCTAAGGGGTTGGCTGATGTTCGTGGCGGCGAACGCGGGTTGATCGGTTCTCTCAGCGCTTATTTTGCGTTCCATATTCTTCGCTTCGGTTGCATCTTGTGATGCGTCCTCGCCCTTGTCAATTGCGGTTTGTCATATGGTTGGGACGAATGAGGAGGAATAGGTCATGCGGCTTTCGCCGTTTTCTACATCTCAAGATTGAGAATGACGGTGGCAAGGTCAAGCGGCT
>NZ_VSZV01000325.1:0-50874 GCF_008919455.1 Rhizobium sp. PEPV16 | reverse complement strand
CCTTTCGCTGTCGTTCTGCATCCGGATCGGCTTTGCGATCATTGTCATTCATTCCTCAAGCAATCCGGCGGAGCATGGGAGGGTGCTTTTCCCGCCGAATATCTGAAACACTAACTTAGTTCATAATAGGCTGATTTTAAGCCCCCTGTCAGACACTGCAATCAAGAAATGGCCGGCATGCACGGGAAAGACCAAAAAAGTCCCTGGTCGATCCCATGCGGGCGCTGCAGCGAAAGCGGAAACAAAAAGACCGGCCACAGATGCGTAGCCGGTCTTCGTTTTTCAATATGTAGCGCAGGTTGCGCCGTCAAAATCGATTCATGCAGCAGCAGGCGTCGCCGAGGGCGCCGACTTGGCGGTCTTGACGACGGCAGCGGCGACCGGCGCTTCATAGGGTTTGTAGGCTGATTTGGCGAGATCGGCATACATCTCACTGAGCTTCGTCGTCTCGGAGACAAAGCCTTCAAAATACGCCTTGACGTAGTTTGTCTGCAGCTCGAAAGCGGCCTCGAAGCTCTTGACGCCGGCCAGGGTTTCGAAATGCGTCACCGCGTCCTGAAAGGATTTCTTCGAATATTCCGTGGCTTCAGCGGCGATCGCCTGAAAACCCTTGGTGGTGTCGGAATAGGTTTTCACCGCCGTGTCGACGGCTTCCTTGCTCTTCTTGTTGGCGTCTTCAAAGTTGAACATAAGCCATCCTCCGTTGGGCTGTTGGTGGCGGCAGGGTAGCTGCAATGCAAAAATAGTCAAGTAGTCTTGTGCGCTGCACAACATCCAGTAGTTGCATGACAATCATATAACAAAGTCCGCGCGTCAGGGCACGTACGTCTTTAACTGATTTTGCTAAAATATATCAGAATGCCGCAACCAGAAGTTTTGAATAAATTCTCACTCCGAATCGAAAAACAAAAAAGACCGAACGGATTGCGCCGTTCGGTCCTTTTGAAGCATTCGAGCGCGATCAGAGATCGACGTCGAGGATCGCCATCGAAAAGTTGTATGAGCGGTCGCCGTCCTCGTCATCGATATAGACGACACCCAGAAATTCTTCGCCGAGATAGACTTCCGCAGAATCATCCTTGCGCGGACGCGCCTTGACGATCATCTGCGGGTTGAACATGCGCTTGAAATAGGCGTCGAGCTTCTTGATTTCTTCTGGCTTCACTCTGTCATCTCCGTAAGCGGTCTTGATTGGCCGCTTCTTGCACAGGAAATGCAGCGGTGTAAAGGCAAGGTTGCCGTTTGCTCATGGCCCTCCCCGCTCGGATCCCGCCGACTTTTCCTATCCTTGTTTCCAACGGGCGCTCAGATATCGGCGCCGATCACCTGGTCCATGTTGCGCGACGGCTCGGAACAACCGGCCTCGCCGACGACCTTGGCCGGCACGCCCGCAACCGTCTTCTTGGGCGGCACCGCCTTCAGGACGACGGAGCCGGCGGCGACGCGTGAGCAATAGCCGATCTCGATATTGCCGAGGATCTTCGCACCGGCGCCGATCATGACGCCGGAGCCGATCTTCGGATGGCGGTCAGCGCCCTCCTTGCCGGTACCGCCGAGTGTGACGCCGTGCAGGATCGAGACGTTGTCGCCGATGACGGCCGTCTCGCCGACGACGAGGCCGGTGGCGTGATCGAGGAAGATGCCCTTGCCGATACGGGCGGCCGGATTGATGTCGGTCTGGAAGACGCTGGAGGAACGGCTCTGCAGATAAAGCGCAAAATCACGCCGGCCGCGGTTCAGCAGCCAATGGGCGAGACGATGCGTCTGCAGCGCGTGGAAGCCCTTGAAATAAAGTACCGCCTCCATGAAGCGCAGGCATGCGGGATCGCGGTCGTAGATCGCTTGGATATCGACACGCAGGATGGAGCTCCAGTCCGGCCAGTCGAGGAGCATTTCCTCGAAGGTCTGGCGAAGCAGGTTCGCCTGCATGTCGGGGTGATCGAGACGTTCGCAGATGCGGTGGATGACGCATTCCTCGAGCGAATGGTAGTTGATCACAGTAGAATAGAGGAAGGCGGCGAGAACCGGATCGCGTTCGGCGGCGAGTCGGGCTTCCTCACGCAGGCTGTCCCAGATGGGATCCATCACCTTCAGCGGATGGCCTGTGTCAAAAGCACGAATGTCAGTCTTTGCGACCATCGCCGCTCTCCTCGTTCCCAGCCGGAATGCCGTTTTCGGAATGCCAATATATAGAGGAAAACGCCAATAACATAAATGGGTGCCGTCGCCATGGTTTTTTAGTATGGTTTTTCGGCATCACGATGTTGTCAGCGATGGGCGACCTTTGCGTAGAAGGCCAGAACCGCCTGCTTGAAAACCCTGTCGCCGACGGCGAGCATATGATCGCGGCCGGGAATATCGAGCGCTTCGGCATTTTGCATCAGCGCCGCCAACTCCTGCGGCGAGCCGGCGATATCATCCTTGGTGCCGACGCCGATCAGCGTCGGCATGTCGAGCTTGGCCATGTCGGAGCGGGCGACGAGATCGCGCGAGCCGCGGATGCAAGCGGCAAGAGCGACGCGGTCGCTCTTCGTCTGCTCGGCGAAGGCGCGGAACATGCGGCCGCGGGTATGCGTCACCGCCTCCAGCGAGGGCGCCAGCAGCGCATCTGCGATCGGGTCCCAGTCGCCAACGCCGTCGGTCATGCCGATGCCGAGGCCGCCGAGCGCCAGCGAACGGACGCGATGCGGATTGGCAAGCGCGGCAAAGACGGAGATGCGCGCGCCCATCGAATAGCCCATGACATTGGCTTCGGGGATGCCCAGATGATCCAGCAAGGCGATCGCATCGCCGGCCATGACCCAGGGACGATAGGCTTCGGCATCGTGCGGCTTGTCGCTTGCCCCGTGGCCGCGATTGTCGATGGCGATCACCCGGTAGCCGGCATCACCGAGCGTCTTCAGCCAGCCCGGATGCACCCAGTTGACGTTTGCAGTCGAGGCAAAGCCGTGGATCAACAACACGGGGACGCCGGCCGGATCGCCCTCATCGAAGAAGGCGAGCTGCAGTCCGTCATGGGTGAAGCTCGAAAATGTGGGCGTATTCAGGTTCATCGGGCCTTCCTTTTTGGCGCGACCATAGTCGAGTGGCCTTTCATCGTGAAGCCAAAAACTGTGGCTAAAAACTGTGCCTGGCGCGGCGCTTTGGCTCTACACATTTGCGGCGAAGGCTTATAAGGTTCGCGCAGATTTCAGAGCATTCGGAGAGCGACATGGCCGGCCACAACATTCCTCACTTCCAGAACGACGGCGGTCACCGCGTTATCGAAGTCGGCGTCAAGGAATTCATGTGCACCGGCGCTTCGGCTCCCTTCGATCATCCGCATATCTTCATCGACATGGGCGACGACAACGAGAAGGTCTGTTCCTACTGCTCGACGCTCTATCGCTTCAATTCCGCGCTCAAGCCAAGCCAGACCAATCCGGCCGGTTGCGTTTTCCACGTGAAGGCGGCGTAACGCGTCCAGATCCGGATCGGACGGACAATGCCGGTCGAACATGCCGCCATTATTGGCGCCGGGATATCAGGGCTGACAGCTGCCCTTGCGCTTTCGCGCCGCGGTATCAGCTCGGAGATTTTCGAGCAGGCGGGCGAACTCACCGACATCGGCGCCGGATTGCAGATCTCGCCGAACGCTTCCCGCATCCTTGCCGAACTCGGTATCCTTGAAGGACTGTCAAAGGTCTGGCTCGAGCCGGACGCGATCCGGCTGATATCGGGTGGTTCGCTCCGCCAGCTCGCGGCCGTGCCGGCCGGCAAATTCGCGCGGGAACGCTGGGGCGCTCCCTATGGCGTCCTGCATCGCACCACATTGCAGAAAACCCTTTTGGCTGCGGTTGCGGCCGATCCGCGCTGCCGGCTTCACCTCGGCGTGCGGATGGACTCGACCCCACCGCCTTTCGAGCGAGCGGCCGATGTCGTGATCGGCGCCGACGGCGTCTGGTCGAAGCTGCGGCAATTCGTTCCGGGCAGCCCCTCGCCGCGCTTTTCCGGCAATATCGCCTACCGCTTCACCATTGCCGAAACGGAGGCGCCCGGTTTCCTCGACCGGACAAGCGTTTCGGCTTTTCTCGGCGGTTCGGCGCATCTCGTCTGCTATCCGCTGAGGGAGACCGGCAGCTTCAACATGGTGGCGATCACCGCCGGCAATATCGCGCCGCAGGCCTGGCAAAGCGAGCCGACGGCCGAACAGCGGGCGCAACTGCGGGCGCGCCTTTCCGGCTGGAACACCGCGATCGTCTCGCTGCTCGACAGACAGAGGAAGCTGACGTTCTGGCCGCTGTTCGAAACCACATCAGGCGCATGGCAGGACGGCCGCAGGACAGTTCTGATCGGCGACGCCGCGCATGCGATGATGCCTTTTGCCGCCCAGGGAGCGGCGATGGCGATCGAAGACGCATACGAACTGCCGGCGTTTCTTTCGAACCGTCCCGCGGCGGAAGCGCTGGCGCGGTTCGAAAGACATCGGGTGCCGCGCATTGCGAAGCTTCGCCAGCGTGGCGCCTTCAACCGGTTCGCCTATCATGCGAAAGGGCCGATCCGGATCGGCCGCGATCTCGTGCTCGGCCTCAAGCCGCCGCTAAGCCTCGCGGCAGATCTCGACTGGATCTACGGCTATCGGGCTGTCGATCTGCCTTGAGGCGCGACCAGCGACGACAAAGCGTGTCTGATCAGACCGCGCTTGCTGCCGCAAAACCCCGTTCGATATCGGCCTTCAGGTCGGCCACGTCCTCGATGCCGATCTGCAGGCGGATGACCGCACCGTCCGTCGGCGCCTTGGCGATCTTGCGATCGTTGAGATAGGCATGCAAGGCGAGGCTTTCAAAGCCACCCCAGGAATAGCCGAGACCGAAAATCCTGAGCGCGTCGAGGAAGGCATGCGCCTTTGCTCTGGACTTCTCGGGACCGTCAGCGGCCAGCACGAAGGAAAAGATGCCGCTGGCACCTTTGAAATCGCGCTTCCAGAGATGGTGAGAGGGGAAACTCGGCAGGGCCGGATGCAGCACGCGGGCGACGTCGTCCCTGCCCTCCAGCCATTGCGCGATCGAGAGTGCGCTTTCATAATGCCGCTCGAGGCGCAGGCCCATGGTGCGTAATCCGCGCAGGATCTGGTAGGCATCATCGGGTGCACCGCAGATGCCGAGCACACCGTTTGCTTCCTTCAACCGCTCCCAGTGCTCGGCATTGGCCGAAACCGTTCCGAGCAGGATGTCGGAATGGCCGGACGGATATTTCGTCGATGCGTGGATCGAGATGTCGACGCCGTGATCGAGTGGCCTGAAATAGATCGGCGTCGCCCAGGTATTGTCCATCATGACGACGGCGCCGTGGCGGTGCGCAACTGCCGAGATCGCCGGAATATCCTGCATCTCGAAGGTGTTGGAGCCGGGAGCCTCGGTGTGAACGAGCTTCGTGTTCGGCCGGAACAGCGTCTCGATGCCGGCGCCGATCTCCGGATCGTAATATTCCACCTCGACGCCGAGGCGCTTCAGCATCGTGTCGCAGAAATGGCGCGTCGGGCCATAGACCGAATCGACCACCAGCGCATGATCGCCGGCAGCGACGAAACCCAGGAACGGAATGGTGACGGCCGCAAGGCCCGACGGCACAAGGATCGTGCCGGCTGAGCCTTCGAGTGCGTCGATCGCCTCGCAGAGCGCATCCGTCGTCGGGGTGCCGCGCGTCCCGTAAGTGTATTTCTGCGTGCGCGTCTCCATCGCCCGCGCATTCGGAAACAGCACCGTCGAGGCATGCACGACCGGCGGATTGATGAAGCCGTGATAATCGAAAGGGTCGTTGCCGATATGGGTCAGGCGGGTGTTGATGCCGGCATTCTGCAGCAAGCTGTCTTTGTCTTTCATGTCGGGAATAGCCTTTGGCGACGGAGACGCGAAAGTGGACTTTTGGACGCCCTGCCATATCAGGTCAACCCCTTGAAGATCGGTTGAGGCGACGATCCGAAATGATGGAAATTTCGATTTTCGCGTTATTTTTCCGCAACTGGACGCCTATTTCCTAGTCAACCGCCCATGAATGCAGCGCCATCTGCCAAAATGTTGAATTTCGCCGCAATTATTGGGCGCGACACTTGACCATAGTGACATTTGCGACTGTGATAGGGTCACTCGCGCCGGGAGGGTGTCGAGACAATGGGGAGGCGGCACGGATTGTCGGCACGCACTCTCCACAAGAAAAGATAAGACAACGGAAAAGGTTGGGAAAATGAAAAATAAGCTCCTGTCGGCCGCCATCGGCGCAGCAGTTTTGGCAGTTGGCGCCTCGGCCGCCTCCGCCACCACTCTCTCAGACGTCAAGGCAAAGGGTTTCGTTCAGTGCGGCGTCAATACCGGCCTTACCGGCTTTGCCGCACCTGACGCTTCCGGCAATTGGGCCGGCTTCGACGTCGACTTCTGCAAGGCCGTCGCTTCGGCGGTGTTCGGCGACCCCACCAAGGTCAAGTACACGCCGACAAACGCGAAGGAACGTTTCACCGCTCTGCAGTCCGGCGAAATCGACGTCCTCTCGCGCAATACGACCTGGACGATCAATCGCGACACCGCACTCGGCTTCAACTTCCGTCCCGTCACCTATTATGACGGCCAGGGCTTCATGGTGCGCAAGGGCCTGAACGTGAAGTCGGCTCTCGAACTCTCCGGCGCCGCAGTCTGCGTGCAGTCGGGTACCACCACCGAACTGAACCTTGCCGATTATTTCAAGACGAACAATCTGCAGTACAATCCGGTCGTCTTCGAAAATCTTCCTGAGGTCAACGCGGCCTACGACGCCGGTCGTTGCGACGTTTACACGACCGACCAATCCGGTCTCTATTCGTTGCGTCTGACGCTGAAGAATCCCGACGAACACGTCATCCTTCCTGAGATCATCTCCAAGGAGCCGCTTGGCCCGGCCGTCCGTCAGGGTGATGATCAGTGGTTCGACATCGTTTCCTGGACGGCTTATGCGCTGATCAATGCCGAAGAGTTCGGCATCACCCAGGCAAATGTCGACGAGATGAAGAACTCGCCGAACCCGGATATCAAGCGCTTCCTCGGCAGCGAGACCGACACCAAGATCGGTACCGATCTCGGCCTGACCAATGACTGGGCCGCCAACGTCATCAAGGGCGTCGGCAATTATGGCGAAATCTTTGAGCGCAACATCGGTCAGGGCAGCCCGCTCAAGATCGAACGCGGCTTGAATGCTCTGTGGAACAAGGGCGGCATCCAGTACGCACCGCCGGTTCGTTAATCGAGCACTGGCATGAAATACCGGGAGGGCGGCCGAGCCGCCTTCCCGCTTCCAAAAGTTAAAAAAGAAAGCCCGAAAACGGGCACAAGGGGATTGGCGCGGTATGACGCATGAGGCTGTGGATAGGACACCTTTGCATGGCACCGGCTGGAGTTTCCGGTCGGCAATGTACGACCCGAAATACCGGAGCATATTTTACCAGGTTCTAACAATTGTCGTTCTCGTGGGCTTTGTGTGGTGGGTGGCCCACAACACGGCCGTGAACCTTGCCCGCAGCAATACGGCATCGGGTTTCGGCTTTCTTCGCGGTCGCGCCGGTTTCGAAATCGGCCAGTCGCTGATCGGCTTCTCGAGTGACTCGACTTATGCGCGCGCACTTCTCGTCGGTATTCTGAATACCTTGCTGGTGGCGGTGACCGGTATCTTCACGGCGACCATCATCGGCTTTCTGATCGGGATCGGCCGGCTGTCGCGCAATTGGCTGATTGCCAAGCTCTGCACGGTCTATGTCGAGGTTTTCCGCAACATTCCGCCGCTGCTCGTCATCTTTTTCTGGTATCTCGGCGTTCTCTCCGTCTTGCCGCAGCCGCGCGAGTCGGTGGGTCTGCCGTTCAGCATGTACCTCAACAACAGAGGACTAGCCTTCCCGAAGCCAATCTTCGAGACGGGCATGATAGCGGTCGGCATCGCCCTCGTGATTGCGATTGTCGCCACCATCATCATCGCGCGCTGGGCCTACAAACGCCAAGCCGCAACCGGCCAGCCGTTCCACACCGTATGGACGGCGATCGCGCTGATCGTCGGCTTGCCATTGCTGGTCTTCGTTGTCTCCGGCTTTCCGCTCACCTTCGACGTTCCGGTTGCCGGAAAATTCAACCTCACGGGCGGCTCCGTCGTCGGCCCCGAATTCATGTCGCTGTTTCTCGCTCTGTCCTTCTATACCGCCTCGTTCATCGCCGAGATCGTTCGCGGCGGCATTCGCGGCGTTCCAAAGGGACAATCCGAAGCAGCCGGCGCGCTGGGGCTGCATCCATCGAGCGTGACGAGACTTGTCGTGGTGCCGCAGGCGCTGCGCATCATCATCCCGCCGCTGACGAGCCAGTACCTCAACCTGACCAAGAACTCCTCACTCGCCATCGCGATCGGTTTCTCGGATCTCGTTGCCGTCGGTGGCACGATCCTCAATCAGAGCGGTCAAGCGATCGAGATCGTCTGCATCTGGGGTATCGTCTATCTCAGTTTGAGCATTCTCACGTCGCTGTTCATGAATTGGTTCAATGCCAAGATGGCACTGGTGGAGAGATAAGATGTCGGTTGCCGATAAACCCTTCGTCAGAACGTCCATCCTTGCCGCCGAACCGCCGCCGCCCGGCGAGAGGGGAGCCGTCGCCTGGATACGTCGCAATCTCCTGGCAACTCCGAAGGACGTGATCCTGACAATTCTGGCTCTTGCGCTCATCGCATGGGCCGTGCCGCAGCTCGTCAACTGGTTGTTCATCCAGGCCGTGTGGTCCGGTCCGGACCGCACATTCTGCGCGACGACGCTCCAGGGCGGCATCCAGCCCGACGGCTGGAGCGGTGCATGCTGGGCCTTCATCAGCGCCAAGTACGATCAGTTTATCTTCGGCCGCTACCCGCTCGGTGAGCGTTGGCGGCCAGCGATCGTCGGGATCCTGTTCATTGTGCTGCTGGTTCCAATGCTGATCCCGTCGGCGCCGCGCAAGGGCCTGAACGCCATTCTTCTGTTCGCCGTCCTGCCGATCGTCGCCTTCTGGCTTCTTCACGGCGGCTTCGGCCTCGAAGTGGTGGAAACTCCACTCTGGGGCGGGTTGATGGTGACGCTCGTCCTGTCCTTTGTCGGTATTGCCGTCTCCCTACCAGTCGGCATTCTGCTTGCGCTGGGACGCCGCTCGAAGATGCCCGTCATCCGGATGCTTTGCGTTACCTTCATCGAGGTCATTCGAGGCGTTCCGCTGATCACCGTTCTGTTCATGGCAAGTGTCATGCTGCCGCTTTTCCTTCCCACAGGCTGGAACGTGGACAAACTGCTTCGGGCGCTGATCGGCGTGTCGATCTTCACGTCGGCCTATATGGCGGAAGTGATCCGCGGCGGCCTTCAGGCGATCCCGAAGGGACAGTTCGAAGGCGCAGATTCGCTTGGCCTCGGCTACTGGCAGAAGACCCGGTTAATCATCATGCCGCAGGCCATCAAGCTGGTGATCCCGAGCATCGTGAACACCTTCATCGGAACGTTCAAGGACACGTCGCTGGTCACCATTATCGGCATGTTCGATCTGCTTGGCATCGTCAAGCTGAACTTCTCCGATGCCAACTGGGCAAGCGCCGTCACGCCAATGACGGGCCTGATCTTCGCGGGCTTCATCTTCTGGCTGTTCTGCTTCGGCATGTCGCGTTATTCAGGCTTCATGGAACGCCATCTCGATACCGGCCACAAACGATAAGAACGCTACAACGATAAGAATGAGGGAAAATAGTCATGGCTGAAGCTCCAGCGAAAAAGCTCACCGTTTCCGCAACGGAAGTGGCGGTCGAGATCGTCAACATGAACAAGTGGTACGGCGATTTCCACGTGCTGCGCGACATCAACCTGAAGGTCATGCGCGGCGAGCGCATCGTCATTGCCGGCCCGTCGGGCTCGGGCAAGTCAACGATGATCCGCTGCATCAACCGCCTGGAAGAGCATCAGAAAGGCAAGATCGTCGTCGACGGCACCGAGCTCACCAATGATCTGAAGAAGATCGACGAGGTGCGGCGCGAAGTCGGCATGGTGTTCCAGCACTTCAACCTCTTTCCGCATCTGACGATCCTGGAAAACTGCACGCTGGCGCCGATCTGGGTGCGCAAGATGCCGAAGAAGCAGGCCGAAGAAGTGGCCATGCACTTCCTGAAGCGGGTCAAGATCCCGGAGCAGGCCAACAAATATCCGGGCCAGCTCTCCGGCGGCCAGCAGCAGCGCGTGGCGATCGCCCGGTCGCTGTGCATGAACCCGAAGATCATGCTGTTCGACGAGCCGACCTCGGCGCTCGATCCCGAAATGATCAAGGAAGTGCTCGACACCATGGTCGGCCTTGCAGAGGAAGGCATGACCATGCTCTGCGTCACCCATGAAATGGGCTTTGCCCGCCAGGTCGCCAACCGCGTCATCTTCATGGACCAGGGCCAGATCGTCGAGCAGAACTCGCCGGCCGAGTTCTTCGACAATCCGCAGCACGAACGCACCAAGCTGTTCCTCAGCCAGATCCTGCACTAGATCGAAGCGTCCCTTGAATAAGACCCGCCGCGCCTTCCGGTTCGGCGGGTCTTTCACATTCAGCGGGAGGCTGTCGCCCGCAGCAGACTGCAGAGACCGGCAAGACCCGAATCACCGCCGGAGCCGGAGATATCGGCGCAACGGACGAGCATCTTGCGCTGCTCATTGACAGGCCTCGCCTGGAAGGCCTCCAGGGTGCGGATCTGGGATGCGCTGAGGCTGCGCTCAGCCGCGGGTCTATCGCTGCTGCCTGCCCCGTCTACCCTGCTGATGACGGGATTGGCGTCGACACCATTACCGCTGCCGACCGAGGCCGTGGCGTTGGCATCGAGCCCATCAAAACCGCCGGTGCGTGCATTGAGATCGGCATTGACGCCGCGCCCGCCCCCGATCCTGGCGTGGGCGTCTGCGTCGAGACCGTTGCCGCCGCCGACACTGGCATTGACATCGGCGTCGATGCCCCGGCCACTGCCGGCATTGGCGGTCGCATCGGCATTGACGCCACTCGAGCCGCCAACGGAAGCATCGGCATCGTCGCTGACGGCGTTGCCTGCATTCACCGACACACCGACATCGATCGCACGCGCATCGCTTGCCGGCATGGCAAGGAGGGCGCAGGTAGATGCGAAGACTGCAAGGGAGAGTCTATTGTGGTTATGGGTCATGTTTTCCTCCGTTTCCATTCCGCCGAACGATCTGCCCGGCAGTCGAAAATCGAGGAACGCGCGTACCTTCGATCGATCAGATCGCCTGCAACTACAGGACTCCATGGCAAGGCAACGTGAAGAGATGACGAATGTTTCACGACAGGGCGCGGCAAGTCGGTTCGGCGGCGTATAATGATGTTTCGCGGTTATTGAATTCCGAATTGCCCGACCGACTGTGCCAAAAGCGGGCATGTCTGATGACAGTCGGAGGGCCGTTGAAGTATTCCCTCCGTCGGCGCCAGCAATCTTCAGCCGGCGGCGAATAATCCGATGGCAGCTTTTCCTTATGATCGACACAGCTGTCGCGGGTATCGGCTTTTCCACCAGCGATTGAACATGCTAAAAATAACTCCCTTTCCGCCTGGATATATCAAGCGGGAAGTCCATGTTTCAGCATGTTCTCATCTGAGGGAACTGGAGGTTTAAAATGGGTATTTTCGACAAGATCAAACATGCAATCTTCGGAGAGGCGAAAGCAGCCGAACCCGTTGCTGCCGGCGCACCGAAGACAGAGCCTGCGCCACCGCCTGCCGCACCGTCGGCAGACCCCAGACCGGCGCCTGCGGCCCCTGCCCCGCAGAGCAAGCCAGTCCCCACGGCCACAGGCACAGCCACAGTCGATATCGTCCCGATCCTCGATGCGGCTGCGAAAAAGAGCGGTCAGAAACTCGATTGGCGCCGCTCGATCGTAGACCTGATGAAAGCCGTCGGGATGGATGCGAGCCTGACCGAACGCAAGGAACTAGCCGCTGAACTCGGCTATACCGGCGACACCAACGATTCCGCAAAAATGAACATGTGGCTGCACAAGGCACTGATGAAGCGGCTTTCGGAAAATGGCGGCAAAGTCCCGGCCGATCTCCTGGATTGATCGATGACGCATCGCTGCCGCTATTCTGTGGCGGCAGCGATGCGGGCAACGTCTCGGGCAGATGCGGACGCCGGAACAAGGCGTCCCTTGCCCGCAGGCGCTGGAACCAATAATGTTTGGCTCGATACTTCGATAATCGATCAGGGGAGAATTAAATCCGATGAGATTGATGGCAGTCGTTGGTGTTGCACTGAGCCTGGGCTGTATATCGGCCGCAGAATCTCCTTCAAACTATCAATCCTACAGCGGCATTCGGGTCGATACGGACCCGGTCCTCCTGGCTCGATACGACAAGGCACTCCAACGCTGCGTGCCGGAAGCAAGCTCATGGCGACGAGGCTCGCCGGACCCGCGAAGCCTGCATTACAACGCGGCTCTCAGAAATTGCCTCTATAGGCGCAGCTTCGTCGACAGAGGCGTCCACGCCTACCCCATCCCCCAGGTCTACTTCGATCATTTCCTGGATCGCTGAGAAGAGCCGCGCCCTTCAGAGGCCTGTCAAACAGAAACCCCGCCATTTTGGCGGGGCTGTCTTCAATCGCGATGCTGCAACCTCTGCATAGTTCCTTAAATCGGAAAAGACGCGCGGCTTTATAGTCAGCGTTTGCCGCCAGCTGGCGGCCGACCCTTGCCCGCCGGGCGATTGCCGCTTCCGGACGAGGTCTTGGCATCATTGCCCTGACCGAAGTTGGTGCCGCCGAGATGGCCACCGCCGCTGGTATTGGCAACCTGGCGCTGCGCTTTGCGCAACAGTGCCTCTGCATTGGTCTTGCTCATGAAATTCTCCTCAATGGCTGGAAAACCCAGCCGGAATGCCGCCGCTGACATCCGCGGTCAAAGACCGAAGGCATATCAGGCAGCGACGATGGGTGTGGGCGGAGGCTTGTGTCGATCAAAGAATTGCCTGCGTTCATGACGATCCCCCCTCAACCGGCATGACAATCACCCTCCGGCGGCTGCCGGACGGCGCAGAAATCGATTTTGAAAGGAAAGATCAGCTGGGACGCCAAGGCGCAACCAAGCTCGACAAGCAATTTCGATAGATGAATCAATATGACGGCAATGTGTTTAAAACAAGTTCCCGGCTTCCTGCCTGGAGAGGCGTTGCCGACTGCTTTTGCCGATTCATAGAGGATAATCATCCTGCAGCGCTGGTTGGAACACTTCTTGCAGAGTTACTAATATGTTTATGATGCAAGGACCAAATGTCATGAATCGGTACACATCGCATCAGTTTCCCGCACTGAGGATCCTCATGAGCGGCCAGGAAAAATACAGCGTCGTCAGGACCCTCGGCGACGCAGCCACCATGCTCATTTCCGAATGGCCCGGCGATGACGGCGAGGAATATGTCGTGGCGGTGAGGACATGCCTCGACGCCATCCGCGGCACCACGCCCCCAAATGCCGCACGGGAAGCGCTGATGAGAGCGGCTGATGAAGCCGGCATCCGCTACCTCTCGGTCGTTCACTGAGATCGCTCGAGCAGATTCCAGGGAAGAATTTGCGGAAAACGCTCGAGCAGTGCAAATTCGCCGCTCGAACAGATATGGGCACCGCGTTCCTGAGCTTTGGCGAATAACGGAACGACTGCCGAATTCGAGCCGGAGCCAGCTACTATGCCCTGCCAAAAGGACCAGAAGACATCGAAATCGAGCTCCGACCCTGTTACGGGCTGGATGGTTTCATCCGCGCGAAGAAAGCCACCGTGACGTTCCGTCCGGGTCGTCCTGCTGACGACAAACTAACCGCCGCAGCGGTCCCTTGAAGAAAGCTTGCTTCTCGACTTTGGTTCTGCCCAACTCATAGCCTGTCCTGGCGCTTCTCCCGTGACATCAGTTGGCTGGCGAATGCAGCGGAGAGCGCGTCGTCGGCATACTCAAACGTACCGGCTGTTTTGACCTCCATAGCGGCGCGCATCAACGCCCCCAGCGCGGCCCGCGCGAAAGAGCCGCCGACACTCACGCGGCGCACGCCGACGCTCGACAGTTCGGCAACAGAGTATTTTCGCCCTTTCAAACCCATGACCACGTTGACTGGCTTGTCCACGGCCGCGCAAATGGTTCTGATTGCCTCGATATCAGGCAAGCCGGGGGCGTAAAGCACATCTGCCCCAGCGGCCGAAAACGCCTGCAGCCGTTCGATGGTATCGTCCAGATCGGGTCTCTCCCAAAGATAGTTCTCCGCCCGCGCCGTGAGTAGGAAAGGCAGACCGCGTGCAGCCTCTGCTGCAGCATGGATGCGCTCGACGGCTTGCGACAGCTCGTAGATCGGGGCAGCAGAATTGCCTGTTGCGTCTTCGATCGATCCGCCGACAAGTCCGATTTCGCAGGCCAAGCGGATGGTTTCCGCACAGGTTTCTGGCGATGCACCGAAGCCATCTTCAAGATCAGCAGAGACAGGAAGATCGGCAGCGCCAACGATCTCGGCGGCGTTCTCAAGTACCTCATCCCGCCCAAGGCTCGCGAATGAATCCAACTTGCCTTTAGAAAAGGCGTAACCCGCGCTGGTGGTCGCGAGCGCCTCGAAGCCAAGGCTTGCGAGAAGACGAGCCGAACCGGCGTCCCATGGGTTGGGGATGACAAAGGCGCTGTCTCCCTGGTGAAGTGCCTTCAGTCGCTCGAACTTGGCCCATTGATCCATAAATGCCTCTTGCGGTCACTGAGGGTGAGAGTAGCACCATGGGAACGAAATATGAACAAGCTCACAAACTTGCTTCGGCGAGAATAGCGACAATGTCCGCTCGGGCCGCTGGACCAGACATGAGTCCGCACCAGAGGCCGAAACCAGCTGTTACCCATCTCTTCGGTACGGACACTTGAAATGGTGGCGACCCCTGCAGGAATCGAACCTGCGACAACCTGCTTAGAAGGCAGGTGCTCTATCCAGCTGAGCTAAGGGGCCGTCCGGCGGCCGCGTCTCACGAGCGCGACCGGATGCGGCATATCTGGACCAGAAATCTCAATGCGTCCAGGGCTGCGTGCGCGTATAGCGGAAATTGTCCGGATAGGCGACGACCTGGCGAACCGGATCCTTCGGTGCGATGACGCGGTATTCGATGCCGCTGCGCTGGGCGTAGGCTTCGGCGAGTTCCTGCGTTTCGAAGGTGAGCCTCACCTGCTGGCGCATATCACCCGAGGAAGTGTAGCCCATGATCGGATCGATCTTGCGCGCCGACTCCTGATCGTATTCAAGCACCCAGAGATGGGTCTTGGCCTTGCCGGACTGCATGGCGGTCTTGGCTGGACGATAGATCTTGGCAGACATGACTGCAGCGTCTCCGACTATGCGGGCAGCGCCCGCCTTTTATGGTCTCAATCCCGTTGCCGGCCCATTCTCGGGCCTTGGCATCATCGCTGAGGATAATGCCAAGAGATGAATTTTGCTTAGCCGCGAATCCCCGCTTTTTCAAGAAAAAAGGCGGTGTGCGACACGGCTGCCGACTCCGTTCGCATAACGGTCGACACCGCCTCCCTTTCAAATCCGGTGATTGCCGGCCGGATTTCGCAATATTTCCGCTTGTCTCACCTTGTGATCACAACCTGATTGCCGCTGCCTTCCCTCGGCACTAGTTTACGGCTCAATCAATTTCAGTGGATTTGCAGCTCATGATGAGACGTTCGGCGGAGTTCAATGCCATTGTGATAGGCGCTAGCATCACGGCGTTCTTCTACGTTGCCATCAGCTACGCCCAATATATCGGCCTGATCGCCCACGGCTAAGGGAGCCTTGTGCTGACGTACAATTGCGCCAGACAGACCGAACTTGTGCGCCTGGCAAGCAGGCTGGCGACCTATCAAGATTTTTCTGTCTTGCATCCACAGGTCTGGCGAGGAATCTTCGGTCAGAGCTGGATTTATGGGTTGCGACGGCGAAGTGAACCGTGTATCTCCCCTGCCATTCACGGCACGGAGTGTAGCGCAGCCTGGTAGCGCATCTGGTTTGGGACCAGAGGGTCGGGAGTTCGAATCTCTCCACTCCGACCATTCAATATCCCGATATTTTTGAATTCCTTGGCAGGTGCACCGCGGCACACGCCGTCACTTCGCCTTCTTCGTCGTCGTGGCGCTGACGATCCTGTCGCCCGGCTTGATTCCGAGTTTGGCGACGATGCCGGCGTTGAGTTCGACAACGTATTTCACCGCAACCATCGAATCGATGATGTCGCGCGAATAGGGCACTGCCTTTTCCTTGATATGGCGGATCGTGCCGGTGTGGTCGGCAAAAAGCATGTCGAGCGGCAGGATGGTGTTTACCATCCACATGGTGACGCGCCGCGGCTGGTCGAAATCGAAGATCATGCCGGCATCATCGGCCATCGTCCTGCGAAACATCAGTCCGCGGGCGCGCTGATCCGGGGTCGCGGCGATCTCGACGGTGAAATGCAGCACCTTGCCCGCAGCGGTCTGGATGAGCAGCGGCTCCTTGTCGAACCGCATCTCCTCGTCAGCGAACGCCGGTAGCGCAACCATGAAAAAAAGCGCCAGGATGGCGCTTCTGATAGCATCAAATAGGATTAGGCCGCGCATATTCAGTGCGACCGGCTGGCCGGGCTCGGAACGTCGGGATGGATCTCTGCGGCCATCAGGCCCTTTTCGCCGTCGCCGAAGCGGACGAGAACCACCTGGCCGGGGCGAAGCTCCGTCAGGCCGAAGCGGCGCAGCGTCTCCATGTGCACGAAGATATCTTCGGTGCCCTCGCCGCGCGTCAGGAAGCCGAAGCCCTTGGTGCGGTTGAACCACTTGACCAGCGCACGCTCGAGGCCGCTCGTCGCGGTAACCTGCACATGCGTGCGCACCGGCGGCAGCTGCGAGGGATGAACCGCGGTCGACTGGTCCATCGAGAGGATCTTGAAAGCCTGATAGCCGCGCTCACGGCGCTGGATGAGGGCGACGATGCGCGTTCCCTCGAGGATCGTCTGGTAACCGTCTCTGCGCAGGCAGGTCACGTGCAGGAGAACATCCTGCATGCCGTTGTCGGGCACGATGAAGCCGAAACCCTTGGCGACGTCGAACCACTTGACGACTCCGGTGATTTCAACAAGATCGACCGCCTCTCCTGATAGCTCGTCGAGATCGGAGTATTCGTTCGATGAAATCCTGTCAGCCATTGTCGCCAGCCCCTCGAATACGCGTCACACTGTTACGGTTAACTGATTCTTGAAATCAAGATTAACATCTTGGTAACGGATAAGCGCAAGTCCTAGTTTTCGGTTATTCCCAGGTGCACATTTTATAAAGATGACTTGCCCGAAGCTGACCTCGGCTCGCCGAAAAAAGCTAGCCCCAATAAAGGAGTAAATAGAATGCGTTATCTTCATACAATGGTGCGCGTCAAAGACCTCGACGCCTCACTCACCTTTTACACTACGCTTTTCGGGCTGGAGGAGATTCGCCGCCACGAAAATGAGAAGGGCCGTTTTACCCTGGTTTTCCTGGCTGCTCGCGACGATCTCGACCGTGCGCGCAGCGAAAAAGCTCCCTGCCTCGAGCTTACCTACAATTGGGACACGGAAGATTATAGCGGAGGTCGCAATTTCGGCCACCTCGCTTATGAGGTCGACGATATTTACGCCACCTGCCAAAATCTGATGGACAATGGCATCACCATCAACCGGCCGCCGCGCGACGGGAACATGGCCTTCGTGCGCTCGCCCGACGGCATCTCGATCGAAATCCTGCAGAAGGGCAGCCCGCTTCCGGCCGCCGAGCCCTGGGCCTCGATGGGCAATACCGGCGCCTGGTAAGGGTTTTCGCCGCAAGGCTTTTGCGAGGCTTGCGGCTTTTTCGATTTCGGGTCTGGCCGGCGCCTCGGCGCTTGCCGCGATCCGACGCCGCAGGCAATCTCCTGACGACTCGAAGCGGAAGAGAAGCGTGTTTCGCTTGTTTTTCGCATCAACTGGAGACTGTCGCTTGCGTAAGATGCAGATGCGGATGCCCGTGACGGGCGCGTTGCTGATCGCCACCTCGGTGCTGGCGCTGTCCGGCTGCGCGTCGGACAAGAAGGCGCTCGATTCGGCAGCGGTGGTTCCGGCTGTGCCGGCCGCAGCAGCACCGCAGCTCGCCACGGCAGCGCCTGCAAGCCCTGCCCCACGTTCGGTCTATACCGATCCTCGGCTCGTCAACGTCTCCGGCGTCCAGGCCGCGCCTCAGGTCGTGGCACAAGGTCCGAATGCAGCCGTCCCGCCCGCCGGCTCGGCAATGGCGGCGCCTGCCAATATTGGCGGGCTCGTCCTGCAGTCGACCGGGATCAACGCGCAGGCCATGAGCATCTTTTCCGATCACCAGCCGGCGCCGCAGAACAACAGCACGTCCACCGTCATTCAGCCGCAGGCCTATGTGCCGGCGGAAGGTGCAGCACCTGCGCGAAGCAGCGTCTACAGCCAGCCGCCCGTGCCCCAACAGCCGGCGGAGCCGGTGCTGCCGCAGCAATCCTCGCAGAATAGCAGCACGCAGCTAGCGCCCGTGCAAACGGCGTCGCTGGCGACGGGCAGCATTCCGACCTCGACGATGAACGCGCTCTACAGCGCGCCGAAGCAAAACCTGCTCGGCAGCCTCTCGGGCCTGCTGCACAAGGCGGCCCTGCCCGGCATGACGCGTATCGCGCCGAACGGGCTGCATCTCCAGAACGAAAAGGTCGAGGTTGGCTGCTTCAAGCCCGACCTGCTGAAAGTGATCAAGATGGTCGAAAGTCATTTCGGCCGGCCTGTTATCGTTACCTCCGGCTACCGTGACGAAGAGCATAACCGCCTCGTCGGCGGCGCCGACGAATCGATGCACAAGAGCTGCGAGGCCGCCGACATCCAGATCGACGGTGTGACGAAATGGGATATCGCCACCTATATCCGCTCGTTGCCGGACCGCGGCGGCGTCGGCACCTACTGCCACACGGATTCGGTTCACCTCGACACCGGCAAAACCCGCGACTGGAACTGGGGCTGCGGCGGCAAGCGCGCACCGATAACGACGGCGAGAGCGATCTGACGGCCGCGCGATTTCCGCATTACGTTACGGCAGCGCCGCCGCGTCTCGTCAAAGAAACAACCGGCAGCCTATTGATTCAGCTTCAATAATCGGCTTCACGAAGACAGTCGGATTTCCTGTCATTTTTTTGAAAGAAAACCGCAATTCCGCTTGCGGGATTCAAAACGCCTGACTATAAGGGCGCCACCACGAAGGAAGCGCCCTTCGTCTATCGGTTAGGACACCAGATTTTCATTCTGGGAAGAGGGGTTCGACTCCCCTAGGGCGTACCACTTTCTCTCGATATAGAAGCCAACACTTCCGCTTGCAGAAGCCGGCGCGCGCTTCTATTTTAACGTGGCTGGCTGCGCGCCCTTCGTCTATCGGTTAGGACGACAGATTCTCATTCTGTAAAGAGGGGTTCGACTCCCCTAGGGCGTACCATCAGGTTTGCGCAATCGCCCCTAAACCAGCCCGCTGGCTTATCTTCCCGGCTCCGTCACCTCACGATACAATGTTTTCCACAGCAGCGAAAAAATCGGCGAAAACGATGATTTTTTCGCGCCTTGGCGCTTGCGGCCTTCGAAGGTGCTGACTATAAGGGCGCCACCACGAAGGACGCGCCCTTCGTCTATCGGTTAGGACACCAGATTTTCATTCTGGGAAGAGGGGTTCGACTCCCCTAGGGCGTACCACTTTCTCTCCCTTGACACTTCACATCGTCAGCGCCTTGCGCGACCGTTCTATTTCGCCGGCGCAGCATCGCAGACGCGGAGCTGGATGCGGCGTGCGCCCTGGTAATGATCGGCACCGAGCGAACCGGCGACATGCAGGCTGGCGCCGCGCGAATTGATGAGAAGATTGCCGAGCGCCGTATCGGCGGCGCGGAAGGCGATGCCGTCAAGCCGCGATCCGTCCATGGCCTCCAGCGTCACCTTCACATGTTTCTCACCGACCAGGCGGGCGTCTCGCACCCTATGCGCCGGCACGGCAAAGAGCGGCTGTGCGTGGCCCGAACCATAGGGGCCGGCAGCCTCCAGGCGGTCGATGAGTTCGAGGGTGGCGCCGCTTGCGCCGATCGCACCGTCGATCTTCAGCGTTTCGTTGGCGACGAGGCTGGCCACCGTCCTCTCGGCCTTCTCCGTGAAGAAGGTTCTCAGCCTGCCGAGATTGGCGCGCTCGACCGTCAGCCCCGCGGCCATGGCGTGGCCGCCGCCTTTGACGAGCAGACCCTCGTCGACCGCAGCCCGAACCATCCTGCCCATGTCGAAGCCGTTGATCGAGCGGCCCGAGCCGGTGCCGCGGCCGGAAGGATCGAAGGCGATCGCGAAAGCGGGACGTTTGAATTTTTCCTTCAGCCGCGCCGCGATCAGCCCGACGATGCCGGGATGCCATTTCTCATGGGCGGTGACGATGACGGAGGCACCCTCGCCGTCGCCATATTCGGCAAGCGCCTCGGCTTCGGCCTCCTGCAGCATGATCGCCTCCATCGCCTGGCGCTCGCGGTTGAGCTCGTCCAGGCGCTGCGCGATCACATCCGCCTCGCCGGCGTCATCAAGCGTCAGCAGCCGGCTTCCGAGTGCCGCGTCGCCGATCCGCCCGCCGGCATTGATGCGCGGGCCGATCAGGAAGCCGAAATGATAGGGCGTCACCGGGCCGGCGAGCCCCGCCTTGCGGAAGAGTGCGGCAAGCCCGGCATTGCTCTGGTGGCGGGCAGCGACTAGCCCCTTCACCACATAGGCGCGGTTGAGGCCCTTCAGCGGCACGACATCGCAGACCGTCGCAAGAGCCACGATGTCAAGCCATTGCAGCAGGTCGAGCGCCAGGATGCGCTTATTGCCGGCCGCGCGCAGCAGCCGGAGCGTCGCGACCAGCACCATGAAGACGACGCCGGCGGCGCAAAGATGCCCCTGCCCCGAGAGATCGTCCTCGCGGTTCGGGTTGACCAGCGCATGGCAGGGCGGCAGCTCATGTGTCACCTGGTGGTGATCGATGACGACGACATCGATAGCGCGCGCGGCAGCGGCGGCCAGCGCCTCGTGGCTGGTGGAGCCGCAATCGACGGTGACGATCAGCTGGGCACCGTTATCGATCAACTGGGTGATCGCCGCCGGGTTGGGACCGTAACCTTCGAAGACGCGGTCGGGAATATAGATGGTCGCCTTGACGCCGAAATGGCTGAGAAAACGAAACATCAGCGCCGAGGAGGCGGCGCCGTCGACGTCGTAGTCGCCGAAGATCGCGACGCTCTCGCCGCGCTCGATGGCGCGCAGGAGGCGGGCCGCGGCATTTTCGCAATCGGTCAGCCTATGGGGATCTGGCATCAGGCTGCGGATCGTCGGATCGAGGAATTCGATCGCCTCGTCTACCGTCACGCCGCGCCCGGCAAGCACCCGGGCGATCAGATCCGGCAGTCCGTGGATTTGCGACATGGCCAGGGCGCGGTTCTGCCCGGCCTGGTCCAGCCGTGCGACCCAGCGATTGTCGAGCGCGGATTTCTCCACGCCGAGAAATGCGCGCTGTACCGGGTCGACGAGATCTGCCATGCCACACTCCGCTGACTTCATCTGCTCTTTCTACAGGAGCAGCGGAGATAACATAGCGATGGATTTGCAGACACGGATTTTTACCAAAGCATGTCGCGCAAAACAAAAGTGTGCAGCGATTTTGCGAAAACGACATGCGTAAAAATAAAGACCTAAAGCGCGAGAGCGAATCTGAAAGATCACGACACGCTTTAGAATACCGCCCAGACGATCAGGGCGATGCCGGCCAGTTGCACCAGGATAACGGAGAAGAGGGTAAGAAGAATGGCCCAGTTACGGCCTTCCGGGCTTTCGTCGTCGTCATAGGCCTCATTCGAGGCCTCGTCCGAGGGGTGGTCACGAGCCTCATCACGGTTCGTCTCGGGAACGTCCTCAAACACACCAGAATGGTCGGGAGGTTCCTCTTCCGGGCGACCATACCCCTTCCCGGCATGGCTGTCCTTGTTCACGAAATTCTCCAAAGCCGGCGACTCCCTCTCCCGGCTTATTTATATCAATGTTTCGGTATCTGTTAATATAAGTTTTCGTGAGAGCGGCTAAACAGGCAATAATAAAACCCGCCCTGCGTGCACAGAGCGGGTCAGCTATCCCGGATTGTGGCAAAAAAAGAGGTCAGCCTTCCTCTTTCGGCCGCTCGATGCGAATCACCTGCGGCTCGCCGAAGAGGTAACCTTCCGACTTGATCGAGGCGACTGCCTTGCGCACCGACTCTTCCATCGTCGCATGGGTGACGAGAATGATCGTCTGGTGGTGCGATGGCGCCAGATGCTGCTTGGAGCGCTGGACGATCGATTCCAGCGAGATGTTGTTTTCGGCCATGCGGGTTGCGACGCTGGCAAAGACGCCGGTGCGGTCGAGCACGGTCAGGCGGATGAAATAGCCGCCCTCGTGGCTCTGCATCTGCGCTTTGCGGTAGGGTTCCAGCGTCGCCGCGGGATGGCCGAGCACCGGCACGCGCTGGGCGCCCGGCTGGCTCTTGGCGATATCGGCGATATCGCCGAGCACCGACGAGGCCGTGGCATTGCCGCCGGCGCCAGGGCCGACCATCAGCAGTTCGCCGAGCACGTCGGATTCGATCGCCACCGCATTGGTGACGCCGTCGACCTGGGCGATGACCGAATCGACCGGCACCATTGTGGGATGGACGCGCTGCTCGATGCCGGTATCGGTGCGCTGGGCAACGCCCAAGAGCTTGATGCGATAACCGAGTTCGGCAGCGGCGTGGATATCCTCGATCGAGATGTTGGTGATGCCTTCGAGGTAGATGTCGTCGGCCGCGATCTGATTGCCGAAGGCGAGCGTCGTCAGGATGGAAAGCTTGTGGGCCGTGTCGTTGCCCTCGATATCGAAGGCCGGATCGGCCTCGGCATAACCCAGCCGCTGCGCCTCCTTCAGGCATTCGGCGAAGGAAAGCCCCTCCTTCTCCATCTTGGTCAGGATATAATTGCAGGTGCCGTTCATGATGCCATAGATGCGCGAGACGGAATTGCCCGTCAGCGATTCACGCAGCGCCTTGATGACCGGGATGCCGCCGGCGACCGCCGCCTCGAAGTTCAGCAGCGACCCCTTCTCCTCGGCGATCGTTGCAAGCTCGACGCCGTGATAGGCAAGCAGCGCCTTGTTGGCTGTCACCACATGGAGACCACGCTGGAGTGCCGTACGCACCGAGACGTTGGCCGCCCCTTCGGTGCCGCCCATCAGCTCGACGAAGACGTCGATATCGCCCTTTTCGGCAAGCTCCTCCGGCCGGTCGAACCAGGTAACAGCGGAAAGATCGATGCCGCGGTCCCTTGCCTTGTCACGGGCCGAGACGGCCGTGATGGTGATCGGACGCCCGCAGGTGACGGCAAGCTCGTTGCTTTTCTGCTGAATGATGCGGACAAGCGAGGCGCCAACGGTGCCCAAGCCCGCAATGCCGATTTTGAGGGCATCTGCCATGGATCGATCCTGAAATGTCTGTGTGGTGGCAGCCGCATGACGCGGCTGCCCAATGGTTGGATTAGCGGTGTGCGTTCAGCGAGATGACGTTGTGCATCGTCTCGTCTGCCGTCGACATGAACTTTTTGATGTTGCGCGCAGCCTGGCGGATGCGGTGTTCGTTTTCGACAAGCGCCAGACGGACGTAGTCGTCGCCCATTTCGCCGAAGCCGATGCCCGGGGCAACGGCGACGTCGGCCTTCTCGACCAGCAGCTTGGAGAATTCCAGCGAACCGAGATGACGGAACTTTTCCGGGATCTTCGCCCAGGCGAACATCGTCGCAGCCGGCGGCGGCACGTCGAACCCGGCCTTGCCGAAGCTTTCGACCATGACGTCGCGGCGGCGCTTATAGACGTTGCGGACTTCCGCAATGTCGGAGCCATCGCCGTTCAGCGCATGCGTCGCCGCCACCTGGATCGGCGTGAAGGCGCCGTAGTCGAGATAGGACTTGACGCGGGTGAGCGCCGCGATCAGCCGCTCGTTGCCGACGGCAAAGCCCATGCGCCAGCCGGGCATGGAAAAGGTCTTCGACATCGAGGTGAACTCGACGGTCACGTCCATTGCACCCGGCACTTCGAGAACCGACGGCGGCGGGGAGCCGTCGAAGTAGATTTCCGAATAGGCGAGGTCGGAAAGCACGATGATGTCGTGCTTTTTCGCAAAGGCGATGACGTCCTTGTAGAAATCGAGCGTCGCGACAAAAGCCGTCGGGTTCGAGGGATAGTTGAGGATCAGCGCCAAGGGCTTCGGGATCGAATGCCGGACCGCCCGTTCCAGCGGCTCGAAGAAGCTCGCATCCGGCTCCACCGACATGGAACGGATCACGCCGCCCGCCATCAGGAAGCCGAAGGCGTGGATCGGATAGGTGGGGTTCGGGCAGAGGATCACGTCGCCCGGCGCGGTGATTGCCTGCGCCATGTTGGCGAAGCCTTCCTTGGAGCCCAAGGTGGCGACCACCTGGGTATCCGGGTTGAGCTTGACGCCGAAACGGCGGGCATAATAGGCGGCCTGGGCGCGGCGCAGGCCCGGAATGCCCTTGGAAGAGGAATAGCGGTGCGTGCGCGGATCCTGCACGACCTCGCACAGCTTGTCGACGATCGACTGGGGAGTGGGAAGGTCGGGGTTTCCCATGCCGAGATCGATGATATCGGCGCCGCCCGCTCGCGCGCTTGCCTTCAAACGGTTGACCTGTTCGAAAACATAAGGCGGCAAACGCCGGACTTTGTGAAACTCTTCCATCTCATTCCCCATGGAAAGGCGGCATTTCGGGCCGCAGTCGAAGTTCGTTCCGTCTCCCGGCGGCTGCGACACGAACTTCAGAATCGCAACGCCGTATTCATCAGACCCAAGCGACGCGGCGAATCTTTGACGGAAAGGCCGCGTAACGCGCTTTATCGGGAAAATTGTATCTTCCGATCCTTGCCGAAGGCTTTGCGTCCAAATTGCCTGAAAGGCAAGGTCTATTTGGAGATTTCAGACAGCGTATCCGTGCCGTGCTCGGCGGCGAGACGCCGCATTTCGGCGACCTTGGCCTGATATTCGGCTTCCGAGATCGCGCCTGCCTTGCGCCGGGCGGCCAGAGCCGTCAGCTGATGCTGCAGTTCGGCCGCCTGCTCGTCGCTCATCTGGACATTGGCGGCGGTCAGCGGCGCGCCGAAATTCGGATAGCCGTCCGGGTATTTTGCAAGGCCGCCCTCGGCCGCATCGCCCTTGGTGGCCGGCATGACGACGGCGGTTGGCGCCGCTCGCTTGGCGGCGGCTGCGGCTTTTTGTTCCGCCGTCAGATTGCATCCGGCAAGAGCCATCGCCGCCGCGGCGCAGATCAGTGCGGTGCGGTTGAAGGTTGCGATGCGCCGAATGCCGTTCTTCGTCATGCCTCAAAAATCCAGTTTTGACTGCTTCGACTGTTAAATTTGTCGCAGCCACAAAGCAATAGCATGAGCCGATGCGGGTGGAACTTGTTTTCTCGTTCGATCACGATGTACAACGAATGGATAAAAAGAGTGGTGCTGCCGCCGGAGGAAATGGTGACCGACAGCAAGCAGGAGAATGGCGGCCAAAAGAATGGCGAAAAGGCCGGCTTCGACGCGACCGATCTCGATCCCTATCTGCTGAAGGATCCTGAGGCCATGGCGATGAATTTCGCTCGGGCGCTCGAAAATCTCGGACAAGCAGCATCTGCCTGGCTTGCGCCGCGCGAACGCGGCGAGATCAGCGAAAGCGCCGCCGATCCGATGACCGACATGGTCAAGACGCTTTCCAAGGTCACCGAATACTGGATTTCCGATCCGCGCCGCACCTTCGAGGCACAGACGCAGCTGATGTCCTCGTTCTTCGGCATCTGGATGCGCTCGATGCAGCGCATGCAAGGCACGCGCGGCATGCAGGGCGATCCCACGCCTCCCGAGCCGGACACCCGCAAGGACAAGCGTTTCTCGGACGAGGACTGGGAGAAGAATCCGTTCTTCGATTTTCTTCGCCAGGTCTATTTCGTCACGACCGACTGGGTAGAAAAGATGGTGTCGGAGACCGAGGGCCTCGACGAGCACACCAAACACAAGGCCGGCTTCTACGTGAAGCAGATTACGGCGGCACTTTCGCCGACCAACTTCATTGTCACCAATCCGCAGCTCTACCGCGAGACGATCGCGACCAGCGGCGCCAATCTGGTGCGCGGGATGAAGATGCTGGCCGAGGATATCGCTGCCGGACATGGCGACCTTCGCCTTCGCCAGACCGACATGACAAAATTCGCCGTCGGCCGCGATATGGCGCTGACGCCCGGCAAGGTGATCGCCCAGAACGACATCTGCCAGATCATCCAGTACGAGGCTTCGACCGAAACGGTACTGAAGCGGCCGCTTTTGATCTGCCCGCCCTGGATCAACAAGTTCTATATTCTCGACCTCAACCCGCAAAAATCCTTCATCAAATGGTGCGTCGACCAGGGTCAGACGGTCTTCGTCATTTCCTGGGTCAACCCGGATGCGCGCCACGCCGATAAGGACTGGGCGGCCTATGCCCGCGAGGGCATCGATTTCGCGCTGGCAACGGTCGAGAAGGCGACCGGCGAGAAGGACGTCAACGCCGTCGGCTACTGCGTCGGCGGCACGCTGCTTGCGGCAACACTGGCACTGCATGCCAAGGAGAAGAACAAGCGCATCAAGACCGCCACACTCTTCACCACCCAGGTCGACTTCACCCATGCCGGCGACCTCAAAATCTTCGTCGACGAGGAGCAGCTTGAAGCGCTCGAAGAGCATATGCAGGCGGCCGGCTATCTCGATGGCACGAAGATGTCGATGGCCTTCAACATGCTGCGCGCCTCCGAGCTGATCTGGCCTTATTTCGTCAACAACTACCTCAAGGGTCAGGATCCCCTGCCCTTCGACCTGTTGTTCTGGAACGCCGATTCGACCCGCATGGCGGCGGCAAATCATGCCTTCTACCTGCGCAATTGCTATCTCAAGAATGCGCTGACGCAGAACGAGATGATCCTCGACGGCAAGTCCGTGTCGCTGAAGGACGTCAAGATCCCGATCTATAATCTCGCCACCCGTGAGGATCACATCGCCCCTGCCAAGTCCGTCTTCCTCGGCAGCCGGTTCTTCGGCGGCAAGGTGGAGTTCGTCGTGACCGGCTCGGGACATATCGCCGGCGTGGTCAATCCGCCTGACAGGAAGAAATATCAATTCTGGACGGGCGGCCCCGCCAAGGGAGACTACGAGACCTGGCTCGAACAGGCGACGGAGACCCCAGGCTCATGGTGGCCGCATTGGCAGGCCTGGATCGAGACGCATGACGGCAGACGCGTGCCGGCGCGCAAACCCGGTGGCGATGCGTTGAACGCCATCGAGGAAGCGCCCGGAAGTTATGTGATGGAGCGCGCCTGAGAGCCCAAACACATCTCTTTTTGAGGCCGCGTAAACAAATTAGAAACCATAATTCGTCATCCTTGCGAGACAGCCGGACGTCGTGGGTGGTCTAAATTCGGCCCATTTGCGCCTGTACCGGCCCCGGCGAAGTGTAGTCAGTCAGTGCCGCCGGCCTGCGTAGCGAGTTTGAAAGACGAGTGTAGTATGGCGTGTGCGGTCGGGACGTTCGATGACGTCACCCCTCTTGGCGGATCTGCTTTCCGTTGGCGCAGATCTCGCGGTTTCCTTTACGGTGTTGTCGGCGCCGGATTTCTGACCTCCACCTGGCTGATCGCGACCTTCGCGACGATGCACTCGATAGCCGCTCCCTATTCTCCGCCGGATCGCCTGGCACAGGTGGCGGCTGCGCCGAAGGTGGCGCCTTCACCGCGCCATGAGAGGCTGATCCATGTCGGCAAGGCTGACCGGCTGACAGCCTTCGATGCGAAGCCGAAGGTCCCGCTGACGGCGAACCTCATTCAATCCCATGCCGAAAAGACCGCCGCCGCTGCAACGGCGCTTGCGGTTCTTGCCAAAAACAATCGGCTCGCCATGGCTGCCGAACAGCCGGTCGTGGCGGCGATCTCCGACAGCGCCAAATTCCGCAAGGACGATGTGATTGCGGCGGCGGCGGTCGAGCTCGCCTCGGCAGAGACGGAAGAAGACGACGGCGACCGGATCATCGTTCCCTCGAAAGAAGCCGTCGCCGCAGCCGAACTCCCGACCCTGCTGGCACTTGCCGATGCAGGATCCCGGCAACTCGCGCCGGCTCCGGTCGAGCCAACCGCATCTCCCCTCAAAACGGCCTCCATTCCCGCATCGGAGCCAGCTCCGGTGGTCGTCGCCGCCGCGGAAGACGCGCCACCCTTCGATCTCGTGCTGGCGCCGAACGAGGATTCGGTGCCGCTGCCGATGGCGCGTCCTGACGGACTCGTCGGCAAACCGACACCGCTCTCCAAGGGGTCTGAGCGCTCTGGCGAGCCTGTGCTTGCCTACGCCCAGCCGAACGCGCCGATCGAGGATGACGAGGACGATGCAGTACCGCGCTACGACAAGCCGGTCTTCTCGCCGAAGCTGCGCGCAGGCGTGGCGATCTACGACATCGAGAACAGCACCGTCTATCTGCCGAACGGCGAGCGGCTCGAGGCCCATTCCGGGCTCGGCAAGATGCGCGACAAGCCGCGTTTCGCCAACAAGAAGATGCACGGACCGACGCCGCCGCACACCTATGTTCTTACCATGCGCGAGAGCCTTTTCCACGGCGTCGAGGCGCTGCGGCTGACACCGATCGAGGGTTCGGACGCCATCTATGACCGTGTCGGCCTGCTTGCCCACACCTACATGCTCGGCAAGAACGGCGATTCCAACGGCTGCGTCTCCTTCAAGGATTACCGCCGCTTCCTCGCCGCCTACAAACGCGGCGACATCAAGCAGCTCGTCGTGGTGCCGCGGCTGAACAATAAACCGTCTTCGACGCTTGCCTCGCTGTTTTCGCGGCGCAGCTGAGGATTGGAGAGCGCACCGCCGCTTGCCCGGCATCGGACGCTACTTCAGCCAGGCTGCGATTCGCTCCACCGCCTCGGCGATCTCCGCTTGCGAGCCCGCGTAGGACAGACGCAGCGTTCGATTTCCCTCCAGCGGATCGAAATCGAGACCGGGCGTGGCGGCGACGTCGATTTCCGCGAGCATGCGCTTGGCAAAGCCCATGCTGTCATTGGTGAAGCGGGTGACGTCGAGATAGGCGTAGAAGGCCCCGTCCATGGGCGAGGCAATCGATAACCCGATCTGCGGCAGTCGCCGCATCAGCAAGTCGCGGTTGCCGGCGTAACTGGCCTTGTAACGATCGAGCTCGGCGCCGGCGCTGAGAGCGGCCGTGGCGGCAATCTGGGAGAGCTCGGGCGGGGATATATAGAGGCTCTGCGCCACCCGCTCGATCGGCCGAACCAGGCGTTCCGGCAGTACCATCCAGCCGATTCGCCAGCCGGTCATGCAATAATACTTAGAAAAAGAGTTGATGACGATCGCCTCGTCGGTCAGTTCCAGCGCGCTCGCCTCCTCGCCGGCGAAGGTCAGCCCGTGGTAGATTTCATCGGAGATGAAGGCGATGGAATGGGCCGCGCAGTAATCCGAAAGCGCCTTCAGCCCCTCGCGGCCGGTCACCGTACCGGTCGGGTTGGCGGGGCTTGCGAGCAGCACGCCTTTCAGCGTGATGCCGCTTTCCTTCTGCGCCGCTTCGAGGCTTTGCGGCGTCAGGGTGAAGTGGGTCTCGGCCGTTACCGGCACTTCGAGAACCTTCAGACCCAGCGCGCCGAGGATATTGCGATAGGCGGGATAACCGGGTCTTGCGATCGCCACCGCATCGCCGGCATCGAAGAGCGACAGGAAGGCGAGATTGAAGCCGGCCGAGGAACCTGTGGTGATGGCGATGCGCTTGGGATCGATCTCCAGGCAGTGGCGATCCTTGTAGTGCCAGGCAAGCGCCGATTTCAGCCGTGCCGTCCCCAGCGCATCGGTATAACCGATCCGGCCTTCGGCAAGGGCTGCGCGCGCTGCTTCGAGGGCCGCCTGAGGCGCCGGATGCGAGGGCTGGCCAACCGCCATCGAGATGACGGGATGGCCGGCCGCACGCCGCTTCGTCGCCTCCGCCAGGACGTCCATGGCGTGAAAAGGCTCGACTTCGCTGCGTTTCGATATGGAAAACAAGATCGTTTCTCGCTCAGCTTCTGCGTCACGGCCCGACAATTGCCGCATTAATCGGCTCATCACAATCCCGCGAGGGCCGCGCGGGACGAAAAATTCTGGTTTGAGCAGAACCGAACGCACCGTACCTTGACGCGACGCATTCAAGTCCATAACCCGGCGACGGGTCTTCTCGATGAAGAGACGACCATATCGCCGATGACGAGGATATCATGGCATTCTTCCCGAAGACCTTCACCGCACTGGCGCTTGCCGCATCGATCGCCCTTCCGCTTCCGGCGGCAGCGCTCGACGACCAGCAGAAGAAGGAGTTCGGCGAATTCATCAAGCAATACCTGCTCGATAACCCCGAGATCATGCTCGAAGTCCAGGATGCGCTGCAGAAGAAGCAGGAAGCCCAGCGGTCGGTGAAGGCCAATATGGCGATCGAAGAGAACAGCACCGACATCTTCGAATCGAAGAACGACGTCACGCTCGGCAATCCCAAGGGCGATGTCACTGTCGTCGAATTCTTCGATTATAATTGCAGCTATTGCCGCCATGCGCTTCCCGACATGCAGGCGATGCTGAAGAAGGACAAGAACGTCCGTTTCGTCCTCAAGGAATTCCCGATCCTCGGACCGGATTCTGTCGCCGCCCACAAGGTGGCCGACGCCTTCCGCAAGCTCGCACCGGAGAAATATGCCGATTTCCACGTCGCCCTTCTCGGCACCGAAGGCCGCGCCTCTGACGAAACAGCGGTCGCGGTCGCAGCTTCGCTCGGCGTCAGCGAGGACAAGATCCGCGCCGAGATGGCAAAGAGCCCGAATGACGGGATCGTCCAGGCGACCTACCAGCTCGCCTCCAGTCTCGGCATCAGCGGCACGCCCTCCTATGTGATCGGCAACGAACTGGTGCCGGGCGCCGTCGGGCTCGACGATCTCGAAGCCAAGGTCAAGAACATGCGCAGCTGCGGCAAGACCGCCTGCTGAGCAATCAACCGCCGAACGATAGCCCATCAAATCGCCAAAATCGAAGTGTTTCAACCATGTGGACAAATGTGGCACGATTGCCGCTGGGCAATCCGTAAGGGCTTTCATTCAGCCTTCGCGGAGTCTATAGGTTGCCGTCGTACATTTTACGGAACATTCGATGACGCAAACGATTTTTGTCCTGAACGGCCCCAACCTGAACATGCTGGGCAAACGAGAGCCTGGCATTTATGGCGGCAAGACGCTCAAGGACATCGAGGCGGACTGCAAGGCTGCAGGCCGCGAACTCGGCTTCGATATCGACTTCCGTCAGAGCAACCACGAAGGCACGCTCGTCGACTGGTTCCATGAGGCCGACGAAAAGGCCGTCGGCGTTGCCATCAATGCAGGCGCCTATACGCATACATCGGTCGCGCTGCATGATGCGATCCGCGCGATTTCCATTCCCGTCGTCGAGCTCCACATATCCAACGTGCATGCACGGGAAGAATTCCGCCACAAGTCGATGATCGCGCCGGCATGCAAAGGCGTGATCTGCGGCTTCGGGCCTCATAGCTACATCCTGGCGCTCCACGCGCTGAAGAACATCACGGCATAAGAAGAAGACAGGGCAACACCATGGCTGAAAAGAAATCGGGTATCGACCAGGCACTGATCCGCGATCTCGCCAATATACTGAACGAAACGGATCTGACGGAGATCGAGGTCGAGCAGGACGACCTGCGCATCCGCGTTTCGCGCGCCGGCACGCCGCAATATGTCCAGGCGCCGATCGCAGCACCTGGTTATGCCGCGCCCGCAGCCGCCGCTGCGGCAGCCGTTGCCGCGCCTGCCGCAGCGCCCAGCCGCAATCCGGCCAATGTCGTCAATGCACCGATGGTGGGCACCGTCTACATGGCGCCGGCACCGGGTGCGCGTCCGTTCATCGAAGTCGGCGCGACCGTCAAGGAAGGCCAGACGCTGATCATCATCGAAGCGATGAAGACGATGAACCAGATCCCCTCGCCGAAGTCAGGCAAGGTGACTGAGATCCTCGTCGATGACGGACACCCCGTCGAGTACGGCCAAGCCCTCGTCGTCATCGAATAGGCCGATGCCCATGATTTCGAAAATCCTCATCGCCAATCGCGGGGAAATCGCCCTTCGCGTGCTTCGGGCTTGCAAGGAGCTCGGCATCGCCTGCGTGGTGGTTCATTCGACCGCCGACGCCGATGCCATGCATGTGCGTCTTGCCGACGAAAGTGTCTGCATCGGCCCGCCCTCCTCGCGCGAGAGCTATCTCAACATCCACCAGATCGTTGCCGCCTGCGAGATCACCGGTGCCGACGCCGTGCATCCGGGTTACGGCTTTCTGTCGGAGAATGCCAAGTTCGCCGACATCCTCGAAGCCCATGGCATCACCTTCATCGGGCCGACGGCGGACCATATCCGCATCATGGGCGACAAGATCACCGCCAAGACGACGGCGCTGGAACTCGGCATCCCCGTCGTTCCGGGCTCGGACGGCGAAGTGAAGACCGAAGAGGATGCGCTGAAGACGGCGGCTGAAATCGGCTATCCCGTGCTGATCAAGGCCACGGCCGGCGGCGGCGGACGCGGCATGAAGGTCGCCAAAAGCGAGGCCGACCTGATCGAGGCCTGGTCGACGGCCCGCACGGAAGCGGCAGCCGCCTTCGGTAACGATGCCGTCTACATGGAAAAATATCTCGGCAAGCCACGCCACATCGAAATCCAGGTGTTCGGTGACGGCGAAGGCAATGCAATCCATCTCGGCGAGCGCGACTGCTCGCTGCAGCGGCGCCATCAGAAGGTCTGGGAAGAGGCGAATTCGCCGGCACTCAACGTCGAGCAGCGCATGAAGATCGGCCAGGTCTGCGCCGACGCCATGAAGAAGCTGAAATATCGCGGCGCCGGCACGATCGAATTCCTCTACGAAAACGGCGAGTTCTATTTCATCGAAATGAACACCCGCCTGCAGGTGGAGCATCCGATCACCGAAGCGATCACCGGCATCGATCTCGTGCACGAGCAGATCCGCGTCGCTTCCGGCGGCGGTCTCTCGGTGACGCAGGACGAAGTGCATTTTTCCGGTCACGCCATCGAGTGCCGTATCAATGCCGAGCACCCGCGCACCTTCGTGCCTTCGCCCGGTACGATCACGCATTTCCACGCGCCGGGCGGCCTCGGCGTGCGCATCGATTCCGGTGCCTATCAGGGCTACAAGATCCCGCCCTATTACGACAGCCTCATCGGCAAGCTGATCGTGCACGGCCGTACCCGCGTCGAATGCATGATGCGCCTGCGCCGGGCGCTCGACGAATTCGTCGTCGACGGCATCAATACGACGCTGCCGCTGTTCCAGGATCTCGTCTCCAACCAGGATATCGCCAACGGCGATTACGATATCCACTGGCTGGAAGACTACCTCGCCAACACACCGGCGGCATAGGACCGGAATGGCAGGATCGCGCAGGAAGTCACCAGGCATAACCCCTGACATTCTCCTGCGCGCCTATTCCATCGGCCTCTTCCCGATGGCCGAATCCGCCGACGACCCGGAGATCTTCTGGGTCGAACCGGAACTGCGTGGCGTGCTGCCGCTCGACCATTTCCACGTATCGAAAAGCCTTGCCAAGGCAGTACGCAAGAAACCCTTCGAGATCCGTTTCGATCACGCTTTCGATCAGGTCATTGCTGCCTGTGCGGAGGAGACATCCGGGCGCCCGAGCACCTGGATCAACAGGACGATCCGATCGCTCTACTCGACGCTCTTCGACATGGGCCATGCCCATACCGTCGAAGCCTGGGAGGGCAATGAGCTGGTCGGCGGCCTCTACGGCGTCTCGCTCGGCTCGGCCTTCTTCGGCGAAAGCATGTTTTCGCGCCGGACAGATGCCTCGAAGATCTGCCTCGTGCATCTGGTCGACCGGCTGCGGGAAAGGGGCTTCACCCTGCTCGACACGCAGTTCACCACCGAGCACCTGAAGACGTTCGGAGCGATCGACGTTCCGAAGGCCGATTATGCCGCGATGCTTGCCGCGGCGATGGAATCGCCGCATCTGGCGTTCTGAGGATCGTTTTCAGAGTAAAATCCAGCAGACAACATCGCCCCATGCCACACGCCGGGTTGAGGAAGATGCCGCAGACCAGCAAAGACGCAGTTACTTCGCCTTGGCGCCGTCAGGCGCCGGGACATCCGAACTTGCCTTGCATTCTTTCAGCCAGACGTCGTAGATCGGGTGCTCGACAGCGTTGAGGCCGGGGCTGGCGGCGAACATCCAGCCGGTGAAGATGCGGCGGATCTTGCGGTCGAGGGTGATCTCGTCGACCTCGACGAAACCGTCGATCTTCTGTGCTTCCGACTGGTCGCGCGAATAACAGGCCTTCGGTGTCACCTGCAGCGCACCGAACTGGACCGTCTCGTTGACATAGACGTCGAAGGTCGTGATGCGGCCGGTGATCTTGTCGAGGCCGGAAAAGACGGCAACCGGATTTTCGATGCGTGCGGCATGTGCCGCAACTGGTGGAAGCAGGGCCGAGAGCGCCAGCAGCGATCCGGCGGCACGCAGGACCATGTTCCGCGTGAAGAGCTTCATATGTACCCGTCTCCAGACATTTTCAGTTCACAGCCGCGGTCAAGCGCGGCCAACCTGCGGGTAAAGGTCAATTGTGGCCAAAAGCCGGGTCTTGGGATCGCCCGGTCGAGCCGTCTCAGTTGCCTGGCGTCCAGGCGTCGTAATCGCCGGTGACGCGCGGACGCTCGCCCGGAACGGCGATGGAACCCGGCGGACGATAGGCCTGCGGCGAACCGGTATGGTTGGGCCGGTGCGGCTTCTGCCAATCTTTGGCGACATAGGTCTCCTTGGACGGGGGAACATCGGTGCGATGATGCATCCAGCCATGCCAGCCCGGCGGAATGGCGGAGGCTTCGGCATAACCCTTGTAGATCACCCAACGCTTCGGCAGACCGTAGGAGGACATGCCGCCTTCGTAGTAGACGTTGCCGAATTCATCCTCGCCGACGCGCTTGCCAAATCGCCAGGTCGCAAAACGCGTGCCCATCGTCTGACCGTTCCACCAGGTAAAGGTCTGAACCAGAAGATTCCACATGTCTTTTCCTTGTGCCCGCCAGATGCGAGCCAAACCAGAATTCGTTTCCTCGCTTATGCCGTCGCCAAGCCGAATTGTCCAGCGATTCCACGACGGCCATGGTCATTTCAAAGCCATCTTGAAGCCGAGATGAGAGGGCTTGAAGCCCAGCCTTTCATAGAAACGGTGGGCATCCTTGCGCACCGCATTCGAGGTCAACGCTACCCGCCCGATACCGCGGCCTTTTGCCTCGGCAATGGCGAATTCGATCATCAGCGCACCGATCCCCTGCCCGCGCATATCGGCGCGTGTCTGCACCGCCTCGATAATCATCGCCGAGGAGCCGCGGCCGGTGAGCGTGGTCGTCACCATCGTCTGAAACGTGCCGACGACCTTGCCGCCGCGCTCTGCGACATAAAGCGTCTGGTCAGGCGAAGCCTCGATGACGGCGAAGGCCCTGACGTAATCGGTAAAGGCTTCAGCTTCCGTGGTATCGCCGTGACCGCCGAGTGCGTCGGCCGAAAACATAGCCACCAGCGCCGGCAGGTCGTCCTTGCGAGCTTCACGGATATTCAAATCTTGTGGCATCAAACTTTTCTACCTATGTAAAAATCGGACGATGATTGTTGCGGAAGGAAAAAGACGGATGTTCTTGAGCGATATCCGTGAGGTCAGATACTCCGCCAGGGATATTCGGCTTAGAATTGCACTATCAACACTGGTGATAATTTTCTTCGGCTTCGGGATTTTCGATAGGACTTTGAATTCGTTTTTCCTGTCCCTCCTCTGTGGTCCGCCAGTTGCGTACTACCTATTTCGCAATCTTTATGTCCTGATCTTTTCATCCAATAAGACGATCATTGCGATAGGTCCAAATGGCTTCAAAGATCTTCGGCTAATGCAAGAATTAATTCCGTGGCCGGCAGTCGCACGCATCGAGGCGGCGGCACCCACGCTGGCGCAAAGGATTTTGCGAACAATTTTTCTCGTTCTGGGCAACCTGTTGTCCGCATCGCCGGGAACGGACGCAGAAGGCACTGGAGATACAATCGCTGTCTGGTGCCGACCAGACGGCATTCAGGGTCGCAAACCGGTGTTCTCACTATTCCATACCGCACGTGCGACGAATGAACTTCGGCAACTGCGCATCGAAACGGGTGGTCTTACCGTCAGCAAGGAGCGACTGATGCAACTGCTCCAAACCTACCACACCCACCATAGCAAGGCACTCAACGATACAGGCGTTTAACCCGCCAAGCGCTTTTCCAACACCAATGCCGGAATGCCGGATTGTCCGGCTCCACTATTCTCGTTGCGGCCGATCTCGGTGAAGCCATGCGTGCGATAGAAGGCGATCGCCGCAGCATTCTGCGGTTCGACTTCGAGGCGCATGATCTCCGCATCGGGAAAGCAGGTTTCGAGCTCGGCGAAGATATCGCGGCCGATACCCTGGCGCTGCAGCGCCGGCCCGACATAGAGGAGATGCAGCATGACAGTCTTCGTCAATTGCTGCGACATGGCCGCATAACCCATGCCGCCGATATTGCGGCCATCATCGGCAACGAGGAATTCGGCATCCTTTCGCACGAGGCGCGTCTTCAGCGCCACCGGCGAAAAGAGATGGGTGATCAGATCCGCCACCTTGGCTCTGCCATGCAGGCTGTCATAGGTGGCATGAAAGCTCTCCACCAAGAGGGCGCGCACCTTCTCCAGGTCGCGCTCGCCGGCGGTGCGGACGAAATACACCGCTTACTCCTCGATGCCGAGCTTCGCCTTGACGAGGGCCTGGACGGCCTGCGGGTTGGCCTTGCCGCCGGTCGCCTTCATTACCTGACCGACGAACCATGCCGCCATGGTCGGCTTCGCCTTGACCTTTTCGACCTGATCGGGATTGGCGGCGATGATCTCGTCGACGGCCTTTTCGATCGCGCCGGTATCCGTCACCTGCTTCATGCCGCGCGCTTCGACGATCTCTGCGGGATCGCCGCCCTCGTTGAGCACGATCTCGAAGAGATCCTTGGCGATTTTGCCGGAGATGGTTTCTGCCTTGATGAGATCGATGATGGCGCCGAGCTGGGCCGGCGAAACCGGCGTCTGCTCGATGTCCTTGCCGGTGCGGTTCAGCGCGCCGAGCAGATCGTTGATCACCCAGTTGGCGGCCGTCTTCCCGTCACGGCCTGCGGCGACCGCTTCGAAATAATCGGCGATCGCTTTTTCGGAAACGAGCACCGAGGCGTCGTAGATCGACAGCCCGAGCTCGCGCACGAAGCGCTCCTTTTTGTCGTCAGGCAGTTCCGGCAGATCGGCTTCGAGCGCCTTGATGAAGGCATCGTCGAATTCGAGCGGCAGCAGATCAGGATCGGGGAAATAACGATAGTCGTGCGCATCCTCCTTGGAGCGCATCGAGCGCGTCTCGCCCTTGTTCGGGTCGAAGAGGCGGGTCTCCTGATCGATCTTGCCACCGTCCTCCAGAATGCCGATCTGGCGACGGGCTTCATATTCGATCGCCTGGCCGATGAAACGGATGGAGTTGACGTTCTTGATCTCGCAACGCGTGCCGAAACCCTCGCCCGGCCGACGGACGGAGACGTTGACGTCGGCGCGCATCGAACCTTCGTCCATGTTGCCGTCGCAGGTGCCGAGATAGCGCACGATCGAGCGCAGCTTGGTCATATAAGCCTTGGCCTCGTCGGACGAGCGCATGTCGGGCTTGGAGACGATCTCCATCAGCGCTACGCCGGAACGGTTCAGATCGACATAGGACATGGTCGCGTGCTGGTCATGCATCGACTTGCCGGCATCCTGCTCCAGATGCAGGCGCTCGATGCCGATCTCGATGTCTTCGAACTGGCCCTGGCGGTCCGGTCCGAGCGAAATGACGATCTTGCCCTCGCCGACGATCGGATCCTTGAACTGCGAGATCTGATAGCCCTGCGGCAGGTCGGGATAGAAATAGTTTTTGCGATCAAACAGCGAGCGCTTGTTGATCTGGGCTTTCAGGCCGAGGCCGGTGCGAACCGCCTGCCTGACGCATTCCTCGTTGATGACGGGCAGCATGCCGGGCATGGCGGCGTCGACCATCGAGACGTTCGAATTCTGCGGCTTGCCGAACTCCGTCGAAGCGCCGGAGAAGAGCTTCGAATTGGACAGCACCTGGGCATGGACTTCCATGCCGACGATGACTTCCCAGTCGCCGGTGGCGCCGGGGATGAAGCGTTTCGGATCAGGCGTGCGGACGTCGACAAGGGTCATCTGATGCTCTTTGCAGGCTGTTCTTTTCCACTGGTGAGGTAAAGGAAATGGCGTGCCGGTGCAAGGCTTCGCCATGGCGTGCATCGCGGTTTTGCCGTCCATTAACGCAGCCGCGGTAGGGTTCCCCTATGACGATGACCGATATTATCAAATGGGCCTTGCTGTTTCTGGCGCTGAACCTTTTGGTATTCTGGATCTATTTCTTCGACAAGCAGGCGTCGCGCCACGGCAGGCGGCGCATCAGCGAGCGCACGCTTCTCTTGCTTGCGCTGATCGGCGGCAGCCTTGGCGCGGTGGCGGCACAGCAGCTGTTGCGGCACAAGACGAGAAAGGAGCCGTTCCGGTCAATCCTGGCGGCGATCCTGATCCTGCATGGCGCACTGATTGCTATCCTGGCCTTCGTGCCGCAATGGAGCTTTCTGCTTCCTCAGGATTTTTGAAGCATCAGAATTCCTGCCCATATCCACCTTGGCCGTCGGAGACCAGCTGTTTCGTCAGCCCGACGGAGGGGACGTCGCGATCAAGCTTCGGATTGTAGGCGACCGAGAGCCAATGGATACTGTAGCCGTGCTTCCGGAAGAAGCCGATCGCCTCGCTGTTGCCGGAATGGGTCTGCATCGCCGCCTTCTCGAAGCCCTGATCGGCAATATCCTTTTCGATGCGCTCAAGAAGAGCCGAACCGAGGCCCTGGCGGTTGAAGGCGGGGTCGATCCAGAAATCCGAGATGGTTTCGTCCAATCCCTCGCGCGCCGCCCAGCCTGCGACCTGGCCGTTCTGCTCGACGACGGTGATGGTCAGCCAGTCGTTTTCCACGAAGTTCCGGAAGGCGTTGCGCGCCGCGTCGGTCATCGCGTCCGATTCGCCGATCGACGCCATCGCCTTTTGCCAGGCCCTCAGCCCGATCTCGCTCAATAGCTCCGCTTCACCGTCGCGGGCATTGCGAATGTGGATCAACGACACCTCCGCGTTACCCGTCAACTAGACCATTGAGTCGCGGATTTTACCAGTAGCTCCAAAGAGATGATCGACCGAAACCGCGGTTTTCGACTGGTTTTGAGAGGCAAGTACGCTCTTGACGGAATTTTCCGGGCTGAATAGTAGGTCTTATCGAGGTGTTTTATGTTGAGCCTGCCTGAGACCCGGTAAAGGCCCTGCCCGCAAGTTCGCTTGCGCGCATGGGCCCGAAAAAAACGAAGCCCTGACGTTCGAATGAGCGCCAGATCGTTTTTGTGCGCCCTGACGGCGCGATACCGGATCTCAACACATGGACATTTCTCGCACGGAGCAGCGCATCCTGCATCTCATGGCCCAGGGCGGCCGCATTGAAATTACCCGCGACGACGACAGGAAGATCGAGGCGGTCAGTTGCTTCACCCGCGACGGCTGGCTCTATCCCGGCGTCGATCTCGATCTCTTCCGCAGGCTGAAGCGACTGAAGGCAATCAAGTCCGCAGGCGGCCACCCCTACCGGATCACCGAAAGAGGGCTGAGGTTGGTGAGGTCGCAGTTGAACAACAAGTAATAGCGGCACTCCCGATCGCGTCTGGAACGGGCGCGATCGGGATATCGCCTCAAGCCTTTGCAGAGAGTTCCGTTCGCATCACCGACCACTCGTCGGCCATCGTGCCTGTGCCGCGCGCCTTGCCGGCGCGGCGATACCAGTAATCGGCGTTCCAGTCATCGCCCTCGATGCGATGGCAAAGCGCGTGCCCCCAGTCGAACGGCTGTTCGCCCTCGTGGCGCTGGCAGATGTCGTGGACCGCCTGCCACTCCGCACCCATGGTGAAACCGCCGGCAGAGAGGCGATCGAATGCCTCGATCAATTGCGCAAGATCATTGCTGGCCATAAAACCTTCTCCTGGTTCCGGCTATCAATCAGTCAACCATGCGGCAAAGCCGACGGCGCCGACCGTTTCGTGGTCGGCAGCCGCTATCTTTCGGATCGTTAGATCCGTTACCACCACTTGGCCGGCGTAAACCGGCCGGCTGCCTGCTCGATGACGTGGGCGGTCTTGAAGAGGGTTTCCTCGTCGAAAGGCTTGCCGATCAGCTGCAGGCCGAGGGGCAGGCCCTTGTGGTCGAGGCCGGCCGGCACGGCGATGCCGGGCAGGCCCGCCATGTTGACCGTCACGGTGAAGATGTCGTTCAGATACATCTTCACCGGATCAGCGGCGAGGTTCTCATCGGCAACGCCGAAGGCAGACGACGGCGTTGCCGGCGTCAGGATGGCATCGACGCCGGCGTCGAAGGTGAGTTCGAAATCGCGCTTGATCAGCGTGCGGACCTTCTGGGCGCGGATGTAATAGGCATCGTAATAGCCGGCCGACAGCACATAAGTGCCGATCATGATGCGGCGCTTGACCTCCTTGCCGAAGCCCGCGGCACGCGTCTTCTCGTACATGTCGACGATATCCTTGCCGTCGACGCGCAGGCCGTAGCGCACGCCGTCGTAGCGCGCGAGGTTCGAGGATGCCTCGGCCGGAGCGACGATATAATAGGCCGGAAGGGCGTATTTGGTGTGCGGCAGCGAGATGTCGACGATCTCGGCGCCGGCATCCTTCAGCCAGGCGATGCCCTGGCGCCAGAGGGTCTCGATCTCATCCGGCATGCCGTCGACACGATATTCGTTCGGAATGCCGATCTTCATGCCTTTCAGCGATTGGCCGAGAGCTGCTTCGTAATCCGGCACCGGCAGATCGACCGATGTCGTGTCCTTTGCGTCGACGCTTGCCATCGACTTCAAAAGGATCGCGGCATCGCGTACGTCGCGGGCGATCGGGCCTGCCTGGTCGAGCGAAGAGGCGAAGGCGACAGTGCCCCAGCGCGAGCAGCGGCCATAGGTCGGCTTGATGCCGACGGTGCCGGTGAAGGCGGCCGGCTGGCGGATCGAGCCGCCGGTATCGGTCGCGGTCGCGCCGGCGCAAAGATGTGCGGCGACGGCTGCGGCCGAACCGCCCGACGAGCCGCCGGGCACGAGCTGCTGGTTGGAACCTGCTGCACGCCAGGGATTGATCACCGGGCCGTAATGCGAGGTCTCGTTGGACGAGCCCATGGCGAACTCGTCCATGTTCAGCTTGCCGAGCATGACGGCGCCGTCATCCCAGAGGTTCTGCGTCACGGTCGATTCATAACGCGGCTCGAAACCATCGAGAATGTGGCTGCAGGCCTGGGTGTGAACGCCGACGGTGGCGAAGAGATCCTTGATGCCGAGCGGAATGCCTTCGAGGTCGCCCGCCTTGCCGGCGGCGATGCGCTCGTCGGAGTTCTTGGCCATAACGCGGGCAAGATCCGGCGTGATCTTGATATAGGCGTTAAGCCGGCCATTGGCCGCATCGATCGCCGAGATATAGGCTTCGGTCAGTTCGATCGCGGTGATTTCCTTGGCGCGCAGCTTCTGGCGGGCTTCGGCAATGGTCAGGCTGGTGAGTTCGCTCATCGTGTTTTCGCTTCAGATCTGGAAATGGCAACAGGGTCGGAAAGAGGCTTTGAAGCCTTATTCGACGACTTTCGGCACCAGGAAAAAATTGTGGTCGGTGACGGGCGCATTGGCAACGATATCGGCTGCCTTGCTGCCGTCGGTCACCTCATCGGTCCGCTTCTTCATCGCCGTCGGCGTCACCGACGTCATCGCCTCGACGCCGTCGACATTCACTTCGGAGAGTTGTTCGACGAAGCCAAGGATGCCGTTCAGCTCGCCGACCATGCGATTTGCCTCGTCCTCGGAGACGGCAATACGGGCAAGGTGGGCGACGCGCTTCACGGTGGCAAGATCGACGGACATGGCATTCTCCGGATAGGATTTTTCCTACTCGCTATAAAGGCCATGTCCGCCTGACGCAACGGGGTTTCGTCAGATCGACAGGCTCTCGGCAGGCCTCATCGCCTTCACATCCGTCTTCGATCCGTCCATGCCGGCAACGAATTTTTCGGCCGTCTGATCGATGATCGGAAAGGTTCCGTAGTGGCAGGGGATTGCGGTCTTGAAGTTGAAATAGCGCCGGCAGGCAAGTGCTGCCACCGCGCCGCCCATGGTGAAGCGGTCGCCGACCGGCACGAAGCCGATATCAGGCTGGTGCAATTCGTTGATCAGCGCCATGTCGGAGAAGATGTCAGTATCGCCCATGGCAAGGATCGAGGCTTCGTCGTCGAAATGCAACATCAGGCCATTGGCGTTGCCGAGCGCGTGTGAGACGCCGTCCTCGGTGATTTGGGCGGAGGAGTGCAGCGCATTGGTGAAGGTTGCCGAGAAGCTGCCGAGCGCGATCGTGCCGCCGGTATTGCCCATCTCGATCTTGTCGACGCCCTTAGAGCCAAGCCAGGCGGCGAGATCGGCATTGGCGAGAACGACGGCGCCGGTTTCCTTGGCGAGTGCCACGGTATCGCCGACATGATCGCCATGGCCATGCGTCAGCAGGATATGGGTGATGCCGGCGGAAACATCCTTGATATTCTGGCCGGAAAAGGAGGCGTTATAGCTGAGGAACGGGTCGAGCAGGATCTTCGCCTTTGATGTCTCGATGCGGAAGGCGGAATGGCCGAGCCAGGTGATCTTCATGAAATGTCTCTCCTTTATTACGTGATGCAAAGCCGGTTTCGATGCCACATCAAAGAATGAGAGCATGATGTCGTCGGAAAACCGCTCACACTTTTCGGCGTCATGCCCTAAGGACATATCTTATGCGGCCGCAAAGAAAAGCGGCGGCGACTTCAATTTGTTTTGACGGGATGAAACGGCGATGACGGTGCTGACAATCGAGGAAATGGCCGAGACGCTTGCCCCGCGACAGGCGATTGCCGGCCTCGATCTCGGCACCAAGACGATCGGGCTTTCGATGTCCGATCTGGGGCGGCGTTTCGCCACGCCGCGCACGGTGATCCGCCGCGTCAAGTTCACCATCGATGCCCAGGCGCTGTTGGACTTCGCGACGGCGGAAAAGGTCGCAGGCTTTATCATCGGCCTGCCGATGAATATGGATGGATCGGCGGGTCCGCGCGTGCAGGCGACGCGCGCCTTCGTGCGGAACATGGAGCAGAAGACGCCACTGCCCTTCGTCTATTGGGACGAGCGGCTTTCGACGGTTGCGGCCGAACGGACGCTGCTCGAAATGGACGTCTCCCGCGCCAAGCGGGCTGAACGGATCGATTCAGCCGCGGCAAGCTTCATCCTTCAGGGCGCGCTTGACAGGCTTTCCTTGCTGGCAAGGTCTGATGGAGATGAATTCAGCGCCTGACGCGCCTTCCACCAGGCGATGATCGACTTGCGCTTCCGAAGGCCGATAATGGCAAAGACCACAAGGCTGTCCACCGCGATCGCGCGGGCAACGAGCGGCGGGATGGTCTCCGGCGGAATGCCAAGCGCCTTGCCGTATAGCTCGAACGTCAGGTCATGGACCTGGCGGCTCAGCATGAAGATGCCGAAACTCATGTCGTAATAGGAGAGCCAGTACCATCCGCCCAGAAAGACGATGGGGCCGGCCCAGAAGATCAGAAACCACTTCATGCGGCCTCTCCTCCATACTTGCGCGCCACGGGCAGATCGAGGGAGACCAACCGGGTCGACAATGCCATGATGCAAAGCACGAGCGTCGGAGTTGCGATATCCAGCGCCAGGACTGCGAAAAACATCATCGCCGCCACCAGAAACACTGCCTTGGCGATCTTGGTTCCCATGGTCGTCAAATCGGGTCTTCTACTCATACAATCTCTGCTGAGACCACACTGTCGGGTTAACCAGCCCCACGCAACGTAAACCATTTGTTAAGGTTAATGCTACGCCCGCCACCTGTGGATGAGCAGATATCAGCCGTAGACGCCGCGCACGATGCGCTTCAGCGCCGTCGCTGCCTTCTCCCAGTCCTTGGGCATTTTCAGCGACAGGCCGGCGCACTGCCCGCCGGCTGCGGCGGCGAGCACAAGGTGCTGGATCGCGGCGATGACGACGGCGTTGACGGCTGCCGCATCCACCCCCTTCGGCGGCGCCAGCGAGCCGCGCATGCGCTCCAGCCAAAGAGCCAGCGCCTTCGAACGCGCCTCGGACAACCGCCTCACCTGTTCGGTGTTTTCCGATATCTCCCAGGCGAGGATGCGGCGCATCAGCGGATCGTTTCTCAAGGCGTCGAGGAGGAGAAGGGACAGCCGCTCCATCAGGTCGCCATAGGTGAGCAGGAACATGCCGCCGGCGTCTTCCGGAATGCGATCCTTGACCCATGTGCCGAGATCGGTGCCGATCGCCTCGACCAAGCCGTCGAGGCCGCCATAGTAACGATAGATCAGCTGCTTGTCGCAACCGGCGCGGCGGGCGACCGCATTGATGCCGAAATTCTGGAAGCCTTCCTCGGCGAGCAGCCCCTTGGCGGCGGCAAGGATGGCGCGCTCGGTGGCACCGCGATCACGCACGCGCCGCTCCGGCCCCTCGCCGGTCCCGGGTGAATTTTCAAGATTTGCGGCTTCATTCAGCATGATCGACCCTTCCCCGCTGTCACCAATCGGTGAGTAGCGGGGAGGCTTCATGCAATCAATCCTATCCCTTTGGGAAGATTGTGGATATTCGAGCCGGACCGTTGATTGTCCGCCGAACGGATGTGGCAGGCTGCACGTTGGACGGATCGGATCCGCTCAGAAATCTCGTCCTGGCGGTTGATCGTGATGGACGAACCCGGCATAGCTGCATTATGAACAAATCTAACAATCTCCGCTAAGGCCAAGCAATGGTGAACTATATCGAAGCCTCTACCGCGCCCCCGAAGAATACGGGCGCCATCCGGCTTTATGACGCTGAAGCATTCGAGGGCATGCGCAAGGCATGCCAGCTGACCGCGCGCTGCCTCGATGCGCTTGCCGACATCGTCAAGCCCGGCCTGCTGACCGATGAGATCGACAGGTTCGTCTTCGATTTCGGCATGGATCACGGCGCCTATCCGGCGACGCTGAACTATCGCGGCTACACCAAATCGACCTGCACCTCGATCAACCACGTCGTCTGCCATGGCATTCCGAACGACAAGCCGCTGCGTGACGGCGATATCGTCAATATCGACGTTACCTTCGTGCTCGACGGCTGGCATGGCGATTCCAGCCGGATGTATCCGGTCGGCGTCGTCAAGCGTGCTGCCGAGCGGCTGCTCGAGGTCACCTATGAATCGCTGATGCGCGGCATTGCCGCCGTCAGGCCCGGCGCCCGCACAGGCGCGATCGGCGAGGCGATCCAGACCTATGCAGAGGCCGAGCGCTGTTCGGTGGTGCGCGATTTCTGCGGCCACGGTGTCGGCCGGCTGTTTCACGATTCGCCGAATATCCTGCATTACGGCCGCGCCAATGAGGGGCCGGAGCTGCGCGAAGGCATGATCTTCACCATCGAGCCGATGATCAACCTCGGCCGGCCGCATGTGAAGGTGCTGGCCGACGGCTGGACGGCAGTCACCCGCGACCGCTCGCTGTCGGCGCAGTACGAACATACCGTCGGCGTCACCTCCGACGGCTGCGAGATCTTCACGCTGTCGCCGGGTGGGCTCGACCGCCCCGGCCTGCCGTCACACAACGGGTGACGGTCCGATGGCGAAAGGCCCCGTTTCGACATCTTCCGACGACGAGCTGCCTTTCCCAACGCAAGAGTCCCTTGCCGCCGACGAACGCTCGTTCTTTGGCGGACGGCCGCAAAAGCCGTCCGCGCCGAATGCCAGGACCGCCCTGCCCGCCTCGCTCGCCGGCCAAGAGCATTATCACGGCCATCGCGAGCGATTGCGTGACCGCTTCCGGGAGCTCGGCGACACCGCGCTGGCCGACTACGAAATCCTCGAACTGCTGCTTTTCCGGCTGATCCCGCGGCGCGACACCAAGCCGATCGCCAAGGCGCTGATCGAACGGTTCGGCTCGCTCTCCGGCGTTTTCGGTGCACCTCAGGCGCTGCTGATGGAGATCAAGGGCGTCGGCGAGGCCGTGGCGCTCGACCTGAAGCTGATCTCGACTGTCGCCCACCGGACGCTGAAGAGCGAACTCAGGAGCAAACAGGTCCTGTCCTCATGGTCTTCGGTCATCCAGTATTGCCATGCCGCCATGGCGCACGAGACCCGCGAGCAGTTCCGCATCCTCTTCCTCGACAAGCGCAATGTGCTGATCGCCGACGAGGTGCAGGGCCGCGGCACGGTTGACCATACGCCGGTCTATCCGCGCGAGGTGGTCAAACGCGCGCTCGAGCTTTCGGCAACGGCGATGATCCTCGTCCACAACCATCCCTCCGGCGACCCGACACCGTCGCGCGCCGACATCGACATGACGAAGGTGATCATCGATGCCGCCAAGGCGCTGGATATCACCGTCCACGACCATGTCATCATCGGCAAGGATGGCCATGTCAGCCTGAAGGGGCTGAAGCTGATCTGAACAAACACTGCGGCTGATCGCTGGCGAGATGCAGAGCCCCGGCGCATCGACCATGCCCTGGTCCATCCCGCGAGAAGACTGCGGAATGCTGGAGTTGACAGCAGTCGGTGGTGCGGGATTGTATGCAGTCCTGCACCCTGGACGATGCCCGCCCGAAATACCGAGAAGATGAAGCTCCATGACGATCCGCAGCGGCAATACCGATCGATCGACCCGGCTCTGCCGCGACGTGCTCTGCCTCGATGACTTTGAAATAAAGGCGCGGCGACATCTGCCAAAGCCCCTGTTCGGTTATATCGCAGGCGCGACCGAGACCAATGCGTCGCTACGGCATAATGCAGAGGCTTTCCAGGCCTATGCCTTCCGGCCTCGTGTCCTTCGCGACGTCTCGAAACGCAGCACCGAGACGAGCCTCTTCGGCAAGACCCATGCCGCACCATTCGGCATCGCGCCGATGGGTATCAGCGCGCTGATGGCCTATCGAGGTGACATCGTGCTCGCGCAAGGAGCGGATCAATCGGGAATCCCGATGATCATAAGCGGTTCATCGCTTATCCCTTTGGAAGAGATCGCTGCGGTTTCGCCGCAAGCATGGTTTCAGGCCTATCTCCCCGGCGAACCCGACCGCATCGACGCTCTCATCGATCGCGTCGGCGCGGCCGGCTTGCGCACGCTTCTGCTGACCGTGGACACAGCCACGCTGCCAAATCGGGAAAACAATATAAGGGCCGGATTTTCGACGCCTCTGCGTCCCGATTTCCGCCTGGCATGGCAGGGCATCTCGCACCCGCGCTGGACCACCGGCACATTCCTGCGCACGATCGTCCGGCATGGCATTCCGCATTTTGAAAATTCCTATGCCACAAGAGGCGCGCCGATCATCTCCTCGAATGTCACGCGCGATTTCGGCAGGCGCGACCATCTCAACTGGAACCATCTGGAGCGGATACGCAACAGGTGGTCCGGCAAACTCGTGGTCAAGGGGATCATGCATCCTGACGACGCGGCCCGAGCTGTCGACACCGGGGCGGATGGAGTGATCGTCTCCAACCATGGCGGCCGCCAGCTCGACGGCACCGCATCTCCCCTTCAGGTCCTTCCGGAGATTGCATCCCGTGTTGGAGACCGCGTTGCCGTCATGGTCGATGGCGGTTTCAGGCGTGGAACGGACATCATGAAGGCCCTCGCACTCGGGGCCTGTTTCGTATTCGTGGGCAGGCCATTCCTTTATGCCGCAGCCGTCGCGGGCCTACCGGGCGTGCTCAAGGCGGCCGATATCCTGAAGACGGAACTGCATAGCAATATGGCGCTGCTCGGCGTCACCAAGGTGGGCGATATTTCCGCGGACTACATTACCCACGCATGAAATGCCGTCGAGCCACCGAGCATGGCAAGCGCCCCTGCCGGTGTTCGTCGGCTACGACCCTTGGCGTAAAGCTGTTTCCCGAAGGGCTCACTTGCCCGAAAAAGCACCCGTCAGGACCAATGAGGCGGCCGTAAAACAATCTGTAACATTGACCGGCTAACGATGGACGGGCGACATTTTGCGTCGCAATATGATTCCTTTCCAATCCGGGGCTTGATGATGCTTCAGTACGATCTCGTTGTGGTGGGCAGCGGTCCCGCAGGGCGCCGCGGCGCGATCCAGGCGTCAAAACTCGGCAAGAAAGTGCTTGTCATCGAGCAGGGCAAACGCGTCGGCGGCGTATCCGTGCATACCGGCACCATCCCTTCCAAAACGCTGCGCGAGACTGCGCTTAATCTTTCCGGCTGGCGCGAACGCGGCTTCTACGGCCGGTCTTACCGCGTCAAGGAAGAGATCAGTGCAGATGACCTGCGGCGCCGCCTGCTGATTACGCTCAACCACGAGGTCGAGGTGCTGGAACACCAGTTCGCCCGCAACCGCGTGCAGCATATTCGCGGCAAGGCAAGCTTCATCGATGCGTCGACGCTGCAGGTGATCAAGGATGACGGCGAGACCACGCAGGTCACCGCCGCCAGCGTACTGCTTGCAGTCGGCACTAAACCATTCCGCCCCGATTACATGCCCTTCGACGGAAAGACCGTTCTCGACAGCGACGAACTGCTGGACATCCAGGACCTGCCGCGATCGATGGTGGTCATCGGCGCCGGCGTCATCGGAATCGAATATGCGACGATCTTCAGCGCGCTCGACACCGCCGTAACCGTAATCGACCCGAAGGCGACAATGCTCGACTTCATCGACAAGGAAATCATCGAGGATTTTACCTACCAGCTGCGCGACCGCAACATGAAGCTGCTGCTCGGCCAGAAGGCCGATAAGGTGGAGAGGCTCGAAAACGGCAAGGTCGAACTGACGCTCGACAGCGGCCGACGCCTGACGACCGACATGGTGCTTTTCGCCGCCGGCCGCATGGGGGCGACTGATGCGCTGAACCTTCAGGCCATCGGCCTCGAAGCCGACAGCCGCGGCCGTCTCAAGGTCAATCCGGAAACCTTCCAGACATCGGTTGCCAACGTCTATGCCGCCGGCGACGTCGTCGGCTTTCCGAGCCTTGCCTCGACCTCGATGGAACAGGGCCGCATCGCCGCCCGCGTCGCGGTCGGCGCGGTCGCCAAGGAGCCGCCGAAATATTTCCCCTATGGCATCTACGCCGTGCCGGAGATTTCGACCTGCGGCCTGACTGAAGAAGAGATGAAGGAGCGCGGTATTCCCTATGAATGCGGCATCGCCCGCTTCCGTGAAACCTCGCGCGGTCATATCATGGGCCTCGATACCGGGCTTTTGAAGCTGATCTTCTCGCTGAAGACACGACGCCTGCTCGGCGTGCATATTGTCGGCGAAGGCGCCACCGAGCTGGTGCATATCGGCCAGGCGGTGCTCAACCTCAAGGGCACGGTCGAATATTTCGTCGAGAACACCTTCAACTATCCGACGCTCGCCGAAGCCTACAAGATCGCCGGGCTCGATGCCTGGAACCGGATGGGCGACATCAAGTCGGAGCTCTAAAGTCCGTCGCGTCGTCGAGGGAACGGCCGTCTAAGTCCGGCCGCCAAAACGGAGCCGAATGATATTGCGCATCATTTCCTTGAACGCATGGGGCGGCAGGCTTCATCAAGCGCTGATTGAATATGTGACGGCGGCCGATCCCGACGTGCTGTGCCTGCAGGAGGTTTTGCGCGCACCCGGCGTCGGCACAGGCTGGTCGACCTATCGGGATGGCGATGTCGAGCTGCCGCAGCGCTTCAATCTCTTTACCGAGATCAGCACCGCCCTGCCCGGCCATGATGGCTTCTTCTGCCCGACATCGAGAGGCGAACTCTTCGACGGCGATAGCGCCATTGTCGCCGAATTCGGGCTGGCGACCTTCGTGCGCAAAACGCATTCCGTCATCGTCCAAGGGCTGGACTTCGTGCATGGCGGTTTTTCGGCTGATGGCTGGGGCGAACATCCTCGGCCGCGAAACGCCCATTGCATCCGTCTCTTCAGCCATGAATGCGCTTCTACCGTGACCATCGCCCACATGCATGGCCTGCGCGATCCCGCAGGCAAGGGCGTCACGGCGGCGCGTGAAAAGCAGGCCGCGGCGCTAGTCCGGCTCATCGAGCGGGTCTGGCCCGGCGACGAAGGGCTCATCGTCTGCGGCGATTTCAACGTGCTGCCTGATAGCGCGACCTTTGAGATTCTCGCCAGACTCGGGCTTTCCGATCTCGTCACCGGAAGCGGCCTTGTAGACACGCGGACCTCCTACTATCTGAAGCAGGGCCGCTTTGCCGACTACATGCTAGTGACGCCAGGGGTGAAGGTTGCCAAATTCGAGGTGGTCGAGGCACCCGAAGTCTCCGACCATCGCGCATTGCTGCTCGATATTGGGTAGTATATTGAGAAATGATACACTTCGTGAAGCGTTTGCGCGCCGTGCCGTTTTTTTACGCCTTAGTTTGACCTCCTAAATCGCATTGATACGTCGTGCTTGTATGTGTCTTCAACGCCATTTTGCCTTC